>JAWODE010000110.1:0-7346 GCA_046483455.1 Candidatus Hydrogenedentota bacterium
TACGATTGGTCGTCGGGCATGATCTTCGGTCTCAATCCCCTCTTAGCTGGGGCCTTCCTGATGACTCCGCTACGAAAAGTGTCTCGGCAGCGACCGAAATGTCTCAAGTGATCTCCCCGCAATTCGACCATGCCTATTCGTTCTCCGAGGGCTTGGCGCGTGTCCGCGTGACGCCCTGAGCGCGGAGCTTACCGCAGGTCTTGCGCCGCGATTTGCCGCAATTCCGATTGCTGGTAAGCGCGCCGGACCACAAAATTCAACAGCGTCAGCACGATGGTGATAATGGCTCCGGCCAGTGTGCATGGCCAGCCCAATCGGGCTCCTGTAGTGGTCAAAACCACACCCGCGACCAGAAGCACAAAACCGGTTGCTGTAAGCAACCACCCGCTGGCGAGTATTATCCACCGAGCCTTGCCGCGTGGCGCCAATGTCAAGTCCTGGTGAAAAGTTGACACTCTGGATGTCTGTATTCCTCGGGTTGTGTGGTCGAGACACTTCCCGGTAGTCTTGGCATGCACGAGGCCTCTCTTGGCTGGGCACCCCTCCTCCGGAGGAGGGGTGTGCTGTACTAGCAGTGCGGGTTTCTTTACCCTCATGCCGCTTCCTGTTGCTCGTGGACAAGCGAGGGGGTCCGATAGCCCAACGCCGTATGCAACCGGCGGTCGTTGTAAAGCGCAATCGCCTGGACGGCCGCCGCGACGGCCTGCGCTTTCGTCCGAAACGTCTCGTCGAGCCCGTACTCGCCTTTCAGAATGCCGTTCACCCGCTCCGCCTTGGCGTTCTCGTAGCAGTGGTTGGCTTCCGTCATGCTGATGGGGCATCCATGCCGCTCCAGTTCGGCCACGTAGTCCACGCAGCAGTACTGCGAACCCCGATCCGAATGGTGGAAGGGACACGCCCCCTTCGGAAGTTGGGCCAGCGCCATGCGCAAGGCCTTCAGGCACCCTATCGTTTCAAGACTGTCATGAATGCAGTAGCCCACAATCTTGCGCGAGTAGGCATCCGTCACCAGGGAAAGATACATAAACCCCTCCTCCGTGCGGATATAGGTCAAGTCGCTCACCCACGCCTGGTGCGGCAGGCTGGGAATCACGTTGCGCAACAGGTTGGGCCACGTGTAGAAACCGTGCCGGCTATTGGTCGTTTGCGTCGTTCGGCGACGCGCGGGAATCAATAACTTGTGCTTCCGCAGCACCGCGAAAAAACGGTCTCTGCCGATCACGATGTCCATCTCGGCCAGTTCGTCGGCAAGCGCTATCTTAAGCTTGCGGGCCCCGATCTTCGGCTGAATCTTCCGCTCCTTCTTGACCAATTCCACAAGAGCGTCCTCGTTGATCGCTTCGCGAGTGCGCCGCCGTTGCTCCTTGTAGTAGGCTTGGCGCGAAAACCCAACCAGGACACACAACCGGGTGACGCTCGTCCCGCTCCGGTCGCGCTCGCGGCTCACGTCGACTGCCTTTTTTCGAGTTTTTTTTTGAACCCTTCCACGTCGGTCACCCCAAATTCCTCGCAAGCGACCTCCAACCAAGACTCGTACAGCACCGCTTTCATGTGCGTATCCGCCAAGGTCTTCTTCAGGCGGTCGTTTTCCTTCTTCAGTTCCCGCAGCCGGTCTTTCTCATTCGGTGTTTCCACGCGTATCATCCTTGGCAGCAAGTGTTCCTTGCCGTACTTGCGAAGCCACTTCCGCACCGTTTCGCTTCCCGAAATACCATACCTCCGGTTAGCGTCGGCAACGTTCGCCAGCTTCCCCGATTCCAGTTCTCTGACCACCTGAAGCTTGAATGCTTCACTGTACCGACGGGTCATTCCTCGTTCCCTCATAGGTTGGCGTCTCCTTTTGTACCTGTCAACCTATCTCAGGACGCGACAAAGAATCCGGCCAACGCACCCCACAAACCACACACTCCACCAAAGACTCCCAATAACACGCCGAAAACAGCCACTTGGAAGGGACCATGGGCGGAAACCCCGAGACCGTCCCTCCTTAGCGTGATGTCGTCAATCCAAACGGTGCCGGGGCCTTCCATCCGGACCCCGATGAGAAACCGTTCGGGCTTATCGCCGGCCTTGAGAAAGAAAGGAATGCGCACCTCTCGCCAAGCGGCATCTCGTTCGAGTACCTGGTCGAGACCTCGTGAGAAAAACCGACCTCTCTCGCCGAAATCGCACCACATTTCAAGGTAGGCAATGCTTTTCAGGCCTTCCCCCCGCAATGAGGCCTCGCACCAGACTGTGCAATCTTCCGCGCCGGGATTGGGTACTGCGTAGAGCACCATTGACCGCGGCTCCGGGCCGTCATAATCAATCCGCACCGAACCATTACCATCCACGCTCTCAGACGGATCGAAGGAAACCGTCACGTTCGATGGCAACGGTGCCGGCGGTTCAGGCATCTCTGAAACGTTTTCGGTATAGAGCCGTTTCCCAGGCATTCGTTCCGCGGCATCGGAAGTACCTATTATGGCCAACACCGACAATGCACACGACCAGATTTGCTTACTCATCGGGAATTCCTCTCTGTGCATTCCTGAGTTCCTCTTTATGGGCATCCAACAACGTCCGCGCCACCTCGGGGGGCAGCTTGCCCTCGGCCACCAAAATGCGAATTCTTCGATAAAACCCGCCCGACTCCGCTGTTTCATCCGCAGCCTGCACTTTCGCGATGAGACGGTCAAGGCGGATTCGGACCGTTGGATATGATATGCCATACTCCTTCGCAACCGCCTTCAAAGACCCGCTCGTTAACAAAAATCGCTTCAGAAACTGCAGGTCCTCGTCGTTTAATGCGGCCAACCAGGGGGGAAACTGCGCCATAATCCTCTCTTTCTTTAATAAAATACAATTCAATTTTAATTATATTCAATACATAGCGGAGTGTCAACCTAAGAGAATAGTCGGAGGGTACGCGATGAATTGCAACAGTGTCTTCAGAATCAGTGTTGTTTTGTAAATGACTTCTGGATGTGCCGGTTGCCATACGTAGGGGTTGTCTTCGTAGAATCCGCCTTTTCGGTTCTGCACAATCAGGTGGCGGTTAGGGGATTTACCTATTGACGTACGGCGGGAAGAGGGATATGCTGAAATTGAAGGTGCAGTTCTGTTGCAGAGGTCATGGCGACCCTGTGCATATTTGGTCAATCGAGGTGGTGCCGTGTTTGATGTTTGCACGGCCCAAAAAGAGGAAGGAGCGCATATTATGACGAAAGGGTTTCTTGATTTTGATTTGAGGGATCCTGGCACGCTGTGGTTCTGGGTACTGCTGCCCGTTTCCCTTGTTATGTGGATCGTCGACATGTTTTAGTCCGGATATTTCACAGCCTTGGGCTGGCGAGCTTGTACTGCCTTGCGTTGCACATGTTGTATTAACACGTTGCGCGTGCTTCAACGCTCGACGTGGCTGTGAATATCCCAGACTATGTGATCGCGTAAAATGTCCGATGCGTTTTACGTAAACTCAAGTTGGCGCGTTTTCTCACAACACAGGTGAACCTGAGTTGTGAGAAATGCGCGTTAGTTAGTGCATTCAGCGGCACCGTGTGCCGTGCCGACACAGACCGTTAATTATTAAAAAGGCGGGAAGTCCTGTGCTTCCCGCCTTCGTTTTTGAAGGTCTATTCCGCCGGTTCCTGTGCTTTTTCCGGGTTTTGCGGTACAGTTAAGAATATGCTACTGCTGCATCTTTGGAGAAGGGATAGGGCGGAATGATACAGGGCAAGGTTGAACCTGCCCCTCGACCGGACATGCAGGCACACTCTTCCGGGTATCGCCTGGTCACCAAGTCCGTAATTCTGGGCGATCTCGAAGGCGAACGGTTGCCGCAAGAAGGCGTGGTAACGGCGGTACGCCCGGAAGGGCTCATTATTCGTACCAGAGCGCCTTTTGAAGCAGGCGAACGGGTCTTTATCGAATTTCCCCTCATGTTTCCTTCGGATTCGCCGCGGACGGCCAGCATCCGTGGTCGAGTATCCGCCTCACGCGAAGAAGCGGGAGACTCCGAGCTCGAAGTGCGTTTGATTCTGATGCCGGATATCCCCGTGACCGATATTGCAGCATCCCCCATGAGTTCGGAAGAAGCTGCAACCATGGTCGAAGGCATGCAAAACAGTCTCCGCGAAGCGGCTGAGACGGGGATGCTTCCCGTTGTCCATTCCGCCCATTTGTTCCAGGAAGCCAACACTTCCGAAACTTCTGCCAGGCAGGGACTCCGACGCCGGTATGTTATGGCAATAACGGGGGCAGTATTCGCCGTACTTCTTCTTGTGTGGCTGTTCTCGCCGAACGCGCCATTATGGCCCCGTTCCCGGGAGACCAAAGGATTTCCCGGCCGTTTCCTTGCTTGGCTCTCAGACGAACCTGCGCCCGAGGAATCTGCTACGGCTTTGGGGTTTCGCGGAGCCGCAAACCCGGAGGCTGTTCCCCAGCCGGCACGTGTGGCGCCCGGTTCTTTTGTCTGGCATCCCGGCGCGTGGGTACACGTAGACGAACCAGCCCTTCTCGCTGCCCCTATGGCGGGGACCCGGCCGCCGGACGTTGGACCGCTCTTTTCTCCTGTCGGATGGGTCATGGCCGCCCTGCACCCGCTTTTCCCGGCATCCTCCGATGGGACGTTTGCTTCGCCGCCGGTCGCGTTTGTCGTCTCGGAAATGCTTAAACCTGAAAGCGATACTTCTCCATCCGAGAAACCGGACGAGATAACGCGATCACAACCCGCAGACGCAGTAGCCGGTGGGTCTGGCGATACTCCCGCGAGTCCTCCAGGCAATGGGGAGCCCGGTACGCAGCCGTCCGTCTCGATGGATCCTACAACCGGAGGAGAGGGACCCACCGACACCGCTTCGCCCGTTTCCTCGGAGAGCCCGGTCAAAAATAGTGCTTCTACGCCAAATGAGACATCTTCGCCCTCTCAAAACGCCTTCAAGAACCAAGATTTTGGGGATATTCCAAGGGCTGCCAGTGAGCCGGAAGTACCTTTCCTCAACTCTGCGCCGGAGCGAGTAGAAATCCGCATCGACAAGAGCGATTACACCATGACTATCCATTTCGACGGCGCGCCGATCGCCGAGTTCCCTGTCGGTCTCGGGCGCAACAACGCTACGCCGGAAGGCGATTTCAAGATTGCGAGCAAGGTCACGGATCCCGACTGGTCCGATCGCGGACGGATCGTCAAAGCCGGGGACCCGGAAAACCCCCTCGGGAAACGGTGGATGGGACTCGGAACGGGCGAACGGACCACGAGCTACGGCATTCATCCCACCAAGGAGCCGGAGTCTATCGGCGCGGATATGAGCCGGGGATGCATCCGGATGCGTCCCGAAGACGCCGAGAAAGTCTTTGGTTTGTGTCCTGTGGGAACGTGTGTTTGTATCGTGCCGTAAAATGGCGGTTGCGTGATAAGTATCTGCCCGTGTAGCATGATGTTATGCGCGAGTTTTTGAAAGAGCTTATCGAGGCCCTGCAGCGGGGCCACCGTTTCGTCACGTACGATGTCTGGCGTATCGGCAAACCGGGCGAGCAGGTGCCCAGCGGATTGCTCATCAAGCATATCCGCGTAGCCATTTTGCTGTTCAAAGGCCTGATGAGCGATGTGCTCTGGCTGCGGACGTCGGCGCTGGCTTTTGCCACGATCCTGGCCATTGTCCCCTTCCTGGCGTTCGTCTTCTTCATGATGCAAACCTTCGATCTCCAGAAAACGCTTACGTACGTTCTGGAAGAAGAACTTCGGGACTACGCGGAGCAGGCAGGGGTTCTTCGGGAGGAACCTTCAGCGTCTACCGACGAGGAATCGACACCGCTGCCGGGCGAAGAAGAGCCAACGGCCTCGGACTCTCCACCCGCCGAGACGGAACCGGTATCCGACGTTACACCGCGCACGACGCCACCCCGTGAAACCCCCGGTCCGCCGACTCGGGCGGGACCCGAGACGGCGACTTCGAATGAAACGGCGGTCTCCGACGATTCCCCAGACTTGGACGACTCCGAAGAACAAGCGGACCGCACCATTCGAAATCGCCAGTTACTGGAATCCGCGCTGGGGTGGCTCCTGGAGGGGGTGCCGTCCGGGGAAGGCGTTAAGGGAGAGAAATCCCCCTTACAGGTCATTCTCGAGCTGGTTGAAGAAAGCGGTCAAAGCACCGCGATGGGGACGTTCTTCGGCATTGTGTTCGTCTTCTTTTCCGTGTTTGGGTTGATGTACGGCATCGAGTCGGCGTTCAACGCCATCTGGGGGACGAAACGCGACCGGTCGTGGTTCCGCATTCTTACCGACTACATGCTCATCGTGCTGATGCTGCCGTTTGTCGTGGCGTTTGTAATGGGACTGACGACCGCCATCGAAACGGAGGAACTCGCCTGGGGAGCTCTCGATTTGCTTCTGAGGGGCGTGCGTTATGTCGTGCTTTGGCTTGCCTTGGCAATCGTGTACTATATCGTGCCCAACACCAAGGTGCCCATACGCTATGCTTTGTTGGGGGGCATCGTCGCGGGCACGGTCTGGTTATTGACGGCAAAAGTCTTCCTTTACTTCCAATGGGGCGTCGCGAGGGCCAATTTTTTCTATGGGAGTTTCGCCACCATTCCATTAATCCTTATTTGGATTTACACCTCCTGGCTCATCGTACTATTTGGCGCGCAACTCACCTTCGCGTACCAGTACGAGAAGACCTTCGCCATGGAGCGCCTCGCCGAGCGCGCCAGCTATGCCTACAAAGAAGCCATCGGCCTTCGCGCGGTGACGGAAGTCAGCCGCCGGTTCGATGCGGGGCTTCCACCACTATCCGCTGCTGAATGCGCCGCCGAGTGGAACGTCCCCGTGCGCTTACTGAACGATACGCTCGACGAACTCGAGGAGGCGGGATTGCTGCGTCCGATCAACACCGACCCCGTGCGGTATCAGCCCGCCCGGTCCATCGACAAAATCACAGTGGGGGATGTGTTGAAGGCCATGCGCGAGTACGGCCGCGACCCCTCGGCCCTCCGGGACGACGAGACCATGAAGCCTTTGCTGCAAAGAATCTACGACCGTGAGGACGGCGTGCTGAGCATGACCATTGAGGAGGCCATCGACGAATTCCGTCTTGGTGCTTCCGATCGGACGCCGCCATCGCAGGAAACCCGCGAAGAATCCCAGCAACATGACCCAGGGGAGAATACGCAATGAAAATCACACGCAGAACCATGATGGGAACCGTTCTTAGCAGCATCACGGCGTCCGCGATCGGTCCGCGGCGCATGGCGGCGGCTGCGCCCGCGGTCCCACCGCATCTCGATGAATACAGCGCCGCGTATGGTGCGAATCCGCGCGCCGCCGCGACAAGCTGGTTCAAGAACGCGAAATTCGGCCTCTT
>JAWODE010000149.1:0-7222 GCA_046483455.1 Candidatus Hydrogenedentota bacterium
TGTTGGGCGCACCGGGCGCCGGCAAAGGGACGCAGGCCGTTCGCATGGCCCAGCGGCTCGAGGTGCCCCAGATTTCGACCGGCGACATCTTTCGTGCGCATTTGAGAGACGGCACGGAGACCGGCAAGCAGGTTCAGCAGTATCTTAACGCCGGGCAGCTGGTCCCGGACGAGTTAACATGCGCGATTGTGGCGGACCGGCTCCAAGAAGAGGACTGCCGGAACGGGTACGTACTCGATGGGTTCCCGCGGTCGTTGCCGCAGGCTGAGGCGTTGACGAAGTTGCTCGAAGCGCGCGGCGAGCAGTTGGACATGGCGATCAATATCGAGGTGCCGGACGAAGAGATTGTGGAACGGCTGGCGGCACGCCGTTTTTGCCCGAAATGCGGGAAGGTCTTCAATTTGAAGTTCAGTCCTTCCGCGAAGGGCGACCAGTGTGACACGCCGGGCTGCGACGGCAAACTCGAGCAGCGGTCCGACGATACCGAAGAGACGATTCGTGAGCGGTTGCGTGTGTATCACGAGACCACGGAGCCGATCATCGGATATTACGAGAGACAAGGGATTTTGCGTACGGTGCCAGCCGCGCAGGCCGGTCCCGACGCGGTTTTTGCGAAAATTGAAAAGCTTCTTGAGAATGCCGGAGCGACCTAGGCCGTGATTGCGCTTCGTGATGAAAGCGAAATCGCGCGCCTGCGTGCGGCCGACAGGATTGTGTCCGACACCCTGGTGCTTCTGGCCGAGAACGTGCGGCCGGGGATCAGCACGCAGGAACTGGACGCCATGGCCGAGGAATGTATTCGTTCGGCGGGAGCGGTTCCCTCGTTTCTGGGGTACTGCGGGTACCCGAACAGCGCGTGCATCTCGGTCGAGGATGTGATAGTGCATGGGATTCCGGGCGCCCGGGTGTTGCGCGAGGGCCAGATCGTCAGCATAGACGTAGGCGCCTATTATGAAGGGTACCACGGCGATGCGGCGCTGACGGTAGCGTGCGGCGAGATTGACGATCTCCGTCGCCGGTTGATAGACGCTACGGACCGCGCGTTGTCGGCGGGCATACAGGCGGCTCGGGCGGGCAACTATCTGGTGGACGTGTCGCGCGCGGTGCAGCAGGTATGCGACCGCGCGGGTTTCAGCGTAGTGCGCGATTTTGTCGGACATGGCATTGGCCGCAACATGCATGAGGAACCGCAGGTGCCGAATTTTGACACCGGCGTGCGGGGGCCGCTGCTGCGCGAGGGCATGGTGATGGCTCTCGAGCCCATGGTCAATGCGGGCAAGGCAGGCGTGAAAGTCTTGCGCGACGGTTGGACGGCGGTGACGGTAGACGGGAAGCCCAGTGCGCATTTCGAGCACAGTATTGTGGTGCGCGATGGGGCCCCCGAGATTTTGTCGGCGACGCCGCGCCTGATTTGGGGGCAGCGGTGAGGGAGAGCCTCGCGGACCGGCATGGCAAACGAGGCAGGAAAAGGCTTGGCCGGAACGGTCACGGAAGCGTTGCCGAGCGGCATGTTCCGGGTCGAACTGGACAGCAAGCAGGCGGTATTGGCCCATATCGCGGGCAAGGACAGTATGCGTTTCGTGCGCGTGTTGCCCGGCGACAGGGTGAAGGTTGTGCTTTCGCCCTATGACCACAGCCGGGGGCGCATCGTCGAGCGCTTTCGATAGGCGCGCGGTCCTCGAGAGGACAGTGCATGACTCCTAACGGGAGAGGACGAATGAAGGTTCGAAGTTCGGTAAAAAGGATATGTGAGAAGTGTAAGATTATCCGGCGACACGGCAAGGTGCGGGTGATTTGTGACAATCCGCGCCACAAGCAGCGTCAGGGATAACCAAAACCCACCGGACAAGGAGAACGGACAGTATGGCACGAGTAGTTGGCGTCGACTTGCCGCGCGAGAAACGCGTTGAGGCAGGGCTTACTTACATATACGGGATAGGACCGACTCGGTCCAAGAAGATATTGACGGAGGCAAACGTCAATCCCGACACGCGGGTGCGCGACCTGACCGATGACGAGGCGAGCCGTATTTCGGCGGCAATCCAGGCCACGTATAAGGTGGAGGGCGATCTGCGCCGCGAGGTATCGGCGAACATCAAGCGTTTGATGGATATCAATTGTTACCGGGGTATCCGGCACAAGCGCGGTTTGCCGGTGCGCGGTCAGCGCACGCACACGAATGCCCGCACCCGGAAGGGCAAAAAGGGCGCCGCCATCAAGAAGAAATAACAAAGGAGGACGGTTTACGTGGCGACAGAAAAACGCAAAAGCAAGGGGAAGAAACGGCGTACAACGTTGAATGTGACATCGGGTATGGCCCACATTCAGGCGACATTCAACAACACCATTATCTCGATCACGGACAATCAGGGGAATGTGGTCTCCTGGTCAAGCGCGGGTCAGGTAGGTTTTTCGGGGTCGCGTAAGAGCACATCGTTTGCCGCGCAGGTAGCCGCGGAAGCGGCGGCGCGCGGAGCGCTCGATGCGGGGCTCCGGGAAGTGCGGGTGCAGGTAAACGGTCCGGGCGCGGGGCGGGAGTCCGCCATTCGTGCAATCCAGGCCGCGGGGTTGAATGTTACGCTGATTCGGGATGTGACCCCCATCCCGCATAACGGGTGCCGGGCGCCGAAACGCCGGCGTGTGTAAGGTACCCCTTCTTGAAGGAAGTAACTGCGGAGAACTGACCTCGTTGCCGGGAGGCGAAAGCGCATGATAGCAAAAGACTTTGTCACACCAAAGTTCGTGAAGACGGAAGAAGGCGCGTTGAAGGACTATGCGCGTTTTCACGTGGAGCCCTTCGAGCGGGGCTACGGCACGACGGTGGGGAATTCCCTTCGCCGCGTGTTGTTGGCGTCCCTGGAAGGATCGGCGGTAACCGCGATCCGCATTGAGGGCATTCATCACGAGTTCTCGGCCATTCCGGGTGTTACGGAAGATGCGACGGATGTGGTCCTGAATTTCAAGAAATGCCAGCTGCGCCTCAACCGGGAAGAGCCCATCATTTTCTCGTTTAAACATAAGGGCAGCGGAACGGTGACGGCCGGCGACGTGTTCAAAGAACACGATGTCGAGCTATTCAATCCGGATCATCTGATTTTCACGTCGACCTCGGATTCGACCGAGGTCGAGATGGAGATCAAGGTGGCCCGGGGGCGGGGATATGTGACGGCGGAGAATTTCGAACTCGAGCATGCACCGCTGGGTACTATTTATCTCGATGCGAACTTCTCACCCGTCACGCGGGTCAATTTTTTGGTGGAAGATGCCCGCGTGGGCCAGCGGACGGATTATGACCGGTTGATTCTCGAGATTTGGACAAACGGCTCGATTACGCCGGAAAAGGCGTTGGAAGAGGCATCGACTCTGCTCATCGAGCATCTCAAGATTTTCGTGCAGCAGCCGGAGGAAGAAGTGGATGAAGTGGCCGGCGTTGGTGCGGAGGACCCGGAACTGGCGCGCAAACTGGCGCGGCCGGTCGAGGAACTCGAGTTAAGCGTCCGCGCGGCGAACTGTCTTAAATCCGCTGGAATCAAGACAATTGGCGATTTGGTGAAGCGTACGGACGCGGAAATGCTTCGGTTCCACAACTTCGGTAAAAAGTCGTTGGATGAAATACACAGCATTCTCGATTCCATGGATTTGCATCTGGGCATGGGAAGCGAGGAAGATACCGAAGAGGCGGAAACCGAAGGGAAGGGCGAAGCTACCTAACGGGATGCCGTTTCAGGTACAATCGGAAACCGGCGGGGGCGTGGAGTGCCCCGATGAACAGCAAGAGGAATAGGAATCGCTATCATGAGGCATCGTAAAGCAGGTAGACGGCTCGGCCGCACCACGGCGCACCGTAAGGCTACCGTAAAGAATATGGCCGTGGCCCTCTTTACTCATAACGCTATCGAAACGACGCTGGCGAAGTCGAAGGAGTTGCGCGGATTCGCGGAACCGTTGATCACCATGGCGAAGAAGGATACGGTTTACAATCGGCGGCGGGCCTTCGCGGCCTTGCGGGACAAGCGCGCTGTGAGCCGCTTGTTCAACGAGATTGGGCCGGCGTTCTCCGAGCGCCCCGGGGGCTACACGCGCATCCTGCGCTTGGGAAACCGTCTCGGCGATGCGTCGTCCATGGCACGCATCGAATTGGTGGGGCTTGGTGAGTACGAGGAGGAAGAATAACCTCATCGTTGGGTATTTCCACGCACAGGAGCCGGTTGCGATGACCGCTCCTGTGCGTTTCGTTTGTTCGGATGCGGCGCTTATCGGGGGAGATGCAGGTTCGCCGCGCCCTTCAGCCTTGGTATAATCGCGCCATATGGCTAAACAATGGAAATCCCTCGCCGATATCTCGGAACGAGAACTGACGCCCATGCTGCGACAGTATCTTGAAGCGAAAGCCGAGACAGGAGATTCGCTACTCTTTTTTCGCATGGGCGATTTCTATGAGCTGTTCTTCGAAGACGCCATTGAAGCGGCTGAACTGCTTGGTTTGACGCTTACGTCGCGGGACGGGGCGGACAAGGAGGCGCGTATCCCAATGGCGGGCGTGCCCGTGCGCACGGTGGACGGGTACCTCGCCAAGGCCATCCAGGCGGGTCGCACGGTTACGATTTGCGACCAGATCGAGGACCCCCGGCAGGCGAAAGGCGTCGTGAAACGGGCTGTGACGCGTACCGTGACGCCGGGCACGGTCCTGGAGCCCGATCTGCTCGATGCGACCTCGAACAATTACCTTGCGGCGTTCATGTTCACAGGGTCGGCGGCGGGACTGGCGTTGGCCGATGTCTCGACCGGGGAACTTCTGGCGGCGCAGTTGTCCGAGGCTTCCGAGCAGGCCCTTATGGATGAACTCATCCGGATGGCGCCGGTCGAGGTGCTTTTCCCCGACGGCGCGGCAGATAGCGTGCTCGGCGAGTTGCGGTGCCGGTTCGAGGAGACGCGGTTCACGAAATGCCCATCCGAGGATTTTGACGCGAAGGACGCGCGCGAACTGATTCTCGACCAGTTTGGCCTGAGTACTTTGAAAGGCCTCGAACTCGAGGACGCTCCCGAGGCGACCGGATGCGCCGGGGCGGTTCTCGCCTATCTGCGAACAACCCAACGCGACACCGTTCCGCATCTGCGCCCTCCGCGGCGTTACAATCCCTCGAGTTTCGTCGTTATGGACGGCAACACCCAGCGCAACCTCGAGCTGGTGGAATCGTTGCGCGACAAGTCGCGCCGGGGAACCCTCATTGCCACCTTGGACCGCACCCGCACGAGCATGGGGGGGCGGAAGCTGCGTCACTGGGTTTTGCACCCCCTTCTCGAAGTCACGCCGATTCGCGCGCGGCTGGATGCCGTCGAGGCGCTGTTCGATGACGCGGCGCTCCGCCTGCAGCTTGCGGAGGCCCTGAAAGGCGTCGCGGACCTCGAACGGCTGCTCGGACGGCTGACGTCGCGCACCGGGAACGCCCGCGATGTGAAAGCGTTGGGCGAATCCCTGGCGAGAGTGCCGGCAATTCGCCGTGTGATTGCCGACTGCACGGCGCCATTGTTGCGCGAGGTCTACGAGGGGATGGACGAATTGCACGACGTCGCGAGCAAGATCGCCGAGGCGATTGTGGATGAGCCGCCCCTTGTGCTCAACGAAGGCCGCCTCATAAGAGACGGCTACGACGCGGAACTGGACCGGCTGCGGCAACTTGTACGCGGTGGGCGCGACTGGATTGCTGGGCTGCAGCGCCAGGAAATCGAGCGGACCGGTATTCCCAATCTCAAAGTCGGGTACAACAAGGTATTCGGGTATTACATCGAGGTTTCGAAAGCGCACACTACGAACGTGCCGGATACGTACCAGCGCAAGCAGACCCTCGTTAATGCCGAACGCTACATCACGCCGGAGTTGAAATCGCGCGAAGAGGAGATTGTTAATGCGCAGGAGCACATGAACGACCTCGAGTATGAGCTGTTCTGCGGATTGCGCGACGAGGTTGGCCGAGAAGCCGGCCGGATTCAGGCGACGGCGGATGCCGTGGCGGCGTTGGATGCGCTTCTCTCGCTGGCGGAAACGGCCGCGGCCCGGAATTACTGCAAACCGGTGCTGGATGATTCGGAGCGTATCGTGGTGCGCGACGGCCGCCATCCGGTGGTCGAGGATTTGATGCCGCAAGGAAAATTCGTACCGAACGATGCGGTGCTTGACCCCGCGGATGCATTTCTGCAGATCGTGACGGGGCCGAATATGGCGGGGAAATCGACATACCTGCGGCAAGTGGCCCTTATTACCCTCATGGCGCAGATGGGGAGTTTTGTGCCTGCCGCTGAGGCCCACCTCGGCGTTGTTGACCGCATCTTCACCCGTGTTGGAGCCAGCGACAACCTGGTGCGGGGCGAAAGCACCTTTATGGTCGAGATGATCGAGAGTGCCGCGATCTTAAACACGGCCACGGAGCGCAGCTTGATCGTTCTGGACGAGATCGGACGCGGTACCAGCACATTTGACGGCATCAGCATCGCGTGGTCCGTGGCCGAATACATTCACGAGCACATTCGCGCGAAAACGTTGTTCGCGACGCACTACCACGAGCTTACGGAACTCGCCAACAAGCTTGATCGCATTAAGAATCTGAACGTGGCCGTGCGCGAGTGGGCCGGCAAGGTGATTTTCCTGTACCGCATTGTCGAGGGCGGCGCCGATCATAGCTACGGCATCCAGGTGGCAAAACTCGCGGGATTGCCCAAGGGTGTTATCGAGCGCGCCCATGAGATTCTTGCCGCTCTCGAATCCGGGAGCACGGCGAATATCGGCCTGCCCCAGCAATTGCAGCTTTTCGCGCCGGCTTCATCGCCCGACCCGAAACCCAGCGAGGTCGAAAATGAGTTGCGCCGGATCAACCCCGATGACCTCAGTCCCCGCGAAGCCCAGGAATTGCTCTACCACCTCAAACAACTCGCCGGCGAAGACGAGCAGAACTCATAGGGCATATGCGATCCCAAGACTTTGTCTGGCCGTTCGCGCAACCAAGGGCGCGGGTTCCAGAATTCATCCACGGTTTACATGTTTGGAGTTTAAGGTGGGGCCAGCCTCGAAGGTTTGTCCGGTGTGGGACCGGCGCCCTCGGCGGTCAGTATTACAAGGAGCGCGGACGTATCCGTCCGCGGTGGTTTTATCGACGGGCAGGAATGCCCGTCCTCCGTTGCCGGAGCGTGGTTGGCGCCATTTTCATGGTCTACGGTTGAGTCCCAT
>JAWODE010000177.1:0-4979 GCA_046483455.1 Candidatus Hydrogenedentota bacterium
GCCCATGAGTTCGTTGGCCTTCTCCATTTCCTCGTGCATGTCCCATCGGGAAAGGCTGGTCTTTATTGATAAGACGATGATAGGCGTTTCGGGCAGAGCATGATGAATAACCCGAACCAGCGCCTTCATATCGGCCAGTACCCATTCGGCGCTTTTTCCCCTGGCGATGTCGTTGTCGCCGTCATAGAGGACGACGGCCCGCGGTTGAAAGGGGAAAATGATGCGGTTGGCGTAACACAGGGCATCAAAATACTCGGACCCTCCGAAGCCGTGGTTCCATACGGGCAGATCAGGGAAATATCGTGGCACATCCCAGCCGCGTATCGATGAACTTCCGACAAAAAGGATGGGCTTTGGAGGAGCTTTCGGAGCGTTGTCTTCCATGGTCTGGACGGCCTGCTCCCATCGTTCCAGATTCCATGTGGCCGCGACAACGGTCTCAGGCGTCGTACGCTTTTCTTGTGGCACGGTGAACTGAACTGCAGTCCCGTTTTCGGCGGTTTGAAAGGGGAGAGGTTCGCCCGAATCTAGAAGCATTAGGCTGTCGGGCGGACGCACGAATTTTAATTCAATTGCGCCTTTGTGCTGGGACTCGACATGGGCATACCACGTCTTTCCGTGGGTGCTTAAGCGTACGTTGCTTCGTTCGTCGCCGGGCGAGGGAAACGCTTTTGTTGAAGTGTCACCCTTGGTGTGTAAGACCGAGTTGGCCCGAGGTTCTGTATTAACGCTGCCCGCTTGGGCGATAGCTGCCGATACCAGAAATAGAATAAGACCATGTGACAACATAATGCTTTTCCATACTGTTTGGACCCTGTTTTAGGTGTCAGGATAGCATTTTTGAGCGAAAAAGCCGTTTTGGGGATTACAAAAGGAAGATCTTTATGTCCTACCGTCTTTGTAATGCTTGTAGTTTTCAGGCTTCGGCGAGTTTGTCGTGGGCGTAGCGCAGGCAGTCCTCGGTCTTGTCCCATCCCATGCAGGCGTCGGTGATGCTGACGCCGTATTTGAGCTGGCTCTTGTCAGGAGGAATGGGCTGCTTACCGGGATTGAGGTTGCTTTCGAGCATAAGGCCGATCAATGAATGCGTGCCCTCCGTGCGTTGGTGCATTACGTCGCGGAGGACCTTTTCCTGAAGCTCGTAACGCTTCGTGCTGTTATCGTGGCTGCAATCGATCATGATCCGGGGCTCGAGGCCAACGTCCCGCAATTGTTCTTCGGCGAGAGCAACGCTTACCCGGTCGCAATTGGGCCGCCCCCCGCCGCCGCGTAGAATGAGATGTCCCCACGGATTTCCGAGGGTTTGCACCACGCACGTTTTCCCTTCCTGGTCGATCCCAAGGAAATGATGGCCTTGCTTTGCGGAAAGCATGGCATTTATGGCTACTTGAAGGTTTCCATTCGTACTGTTCTTGAAGCCCACGGGCATGGACAATCCGCTTGCCATTTCACGGTGAGTCTGAGACTCGGTAGTGCGTGCGCCGATCGACGCCCATGAAATAAATTCGGCGATGTACTGGGGAACGATCGGGTCAAGCATTTCAGTCGCGGTGGGCAAGCCCATATCGGCAATATCAAGCAGAATTCGGCGCGCTTTGAACAAGCCTTCCTCGAGCTTGTAACTACCGTCGAGAGCGGGATCGTTGATGAGTCCCTTCCAGCCGGTGGTGGTGCGGGGCTTTTCGAAATAGGTCCGCATTATAATAAACAACTGTTCTCCGAAGTTCTGGTGGGCATGATAAAGACGTTTAGCGTAGTCGAGAGCCGTATCGGTATCATGAATCGAGCATGGTCCGGCCACCACGAGCATGCGTTTGTCTTCGCCAAGTAGAATACGCGCGATGGTTTCCCGAGCCGACATTACCGTTTCTTGTGCTCGAGTCGACATGGGCAGGTGCTGCTTCATCTCATTGGGAGAGATGAGGGGCAGAAACTCGCCCACGTGGGCGTCTTGTATATGCATCAGAATCTTTTTGGCGTGTTCACTTTTCATCGCAGTATGGTCTCATCAGGCCCCATTGCTTAATGTCGCGGAGACATATTATGACAACAGGGAGGCCTTATCACAAGCGTTGGTGTATCCATTGGCAGATTTCGCGGGCGAGGGTCTCTTCGTCGAAATCGTGCCAGAGCTCATGATATCCGTTTTCGTAGATACGGAGCGTCTTATCAGGCACAGCGGATGCTTCGAAGAAGCGCCGGCTGCCTGAAATGGGCACAACCCTATCCGCGCTGCCGTGGGCCATGAAAAAGGGAACCGTGATTCTTGCGGATTCCCGGAAGGCGCCGGCGACGGCTTTCTGCATCTCGACACCGGTACGCGCGTGCACTTTCCCGTGATAATTGAGGGGATCGTTTTCCGCAGCCTGGGCGACCTCGGGCGAGTGCGAGAACTCTTTCGGATTTACTTCGCTCACAGGCAGCCATGGCGCAATTGCAGCTACGTACCGTCCGAGGGATAAAAGAATTTTGGGAACATCGTCAGGAAAAGCAAGCAGGGGGCTGCATAGAATGAGCCCTGACAATCCGACCTGCCGCGTTTGGGCATACCGGGTAACGACGAGGCCGCCAAGACTTTGGCCGAGCAAAAAGAGAGGGCGCTGTAGAAAATCGGACGCATTGTGGCGAATGAATACATCCAGATCGTCAAGCAACTGGTCAAACCGACCAATGTAGGCGCGACGTCCGTCCGAGCGTCCAAATCCGCGCTGGTCGTAAGTGTAAACGGCCAGCGAGGCTCCGGTAAGGATACGAGCGAAATGCTCGTACCGTCCGGAATGGTCGCCGTAACCATGAATGAGCACAACGTTGGCGTCGGAAGTATTCAAAGGTAGCCATTTACGGGCATACAGATGCAGACCGTCCGGCGTTGCAACCCAGTCTGCCTGCGTCATGCGCGGTCCTCCTTCCCGGGTTGCGAATGACCTTTTAAGGGCCAATGTTTGAGGACAAAGTCAGCGGCTTCCTCTTTTGTACTTAGTTTTCCTTCTAGTTGGAGGTCTTCCACTCTATTGAGAATCTTTGAAAACAGTGGTCCGGGCCGATATCCGAGCTCGATGAGATCGCGTCCGCGGAGGAGGGGCGCCGGGCGAAGCACTTCCTGCGGCATCTGAGCCTGGTAGTCTTCGACCCATTCGATGGTGGAGAGCTTGCGGTGGCTTGCGAGGCAGTCGATACGGCAAAGCTCTTTCAATTCATCGAATCCCTCGGCACGCATCAGGCGTTTACGTTTGCTTTCGCGCATTTTCGGAAGGTGGGCAAAACGCATGTGCTGCGATACCAGCCATACGACGCGTTCTATTTGGCGCCGGGAGAAGCGGAGCCGCCGGCAGATATCCCGGGTTATCGCCGCGCCTATCTTATCATGATCGTTGAATCGGATGCGGTCCGTCTTTGTCTGAGTGACCGGTTTGCCGACATCGTGAAGCAAAACCCCGAGGGCCAACGTGGGACTGGGGTTCTCGAGCAAATCGAGCATCAGCAACGTGTGGGTGAAAACATCACCCTCCGGATGAAACCGCGGTGGTTGTTCGACACCCTTCATGGCCGAAATCTCGGGGAGGATTTGCTGCAGCAGTCCGGTTTCATCAAGCAGCTCGAAAGCGCGTTTCGCCCCGCCTTCGGTCAGGATCATGAGGAGTTCATCGCGAATACGTTCGGCACTTGTCGAGGTAACCAAAGGCGCCAGTTCCTTTATGGCTCGATAGGTTTCCTCCTCGATGGTGTATCCGAGGCGCGCGGCGAAGCGAATGGCCCGGAGGAGTCGGAGATGGTCTTCGTGAAACCGTTCACGGGGCGGCCCGACGGTGCGGACAATGCGGGCACGCAGGTCTTCCCGCCCTTGAACATAATCAAGGATCCTCTTCTGGAAGGGGTCATAAAACAAGGCGTTAATGGTGAAGTCGCGCCGCTTGGCATCTTCCTCCTCGTCCGTGAAAGTCACCGTACTCGGGTGGCGGCCGTCTTGATAGGGGCCGTCTTTTCTGAAGGTGGTGACCTCGAACTGGCCCTCGGGAAGAAGCACGATCTGGACCCCGAACGCCGCGCCTACACCGATGGTGCGTTTGAAGATTACGGCAACGTCCTCCGGCTTGGCATTGGTGGCGATGTCGTAATCCTTGGGAGGGACTTCGAGGATGAGATCGCGAACACAGCCCCCCGCCAGGAGCGCACGGTAGCCGTGGGCTCGCAATGTGGCACAAATGCGTTCGGCCGCGGCATAGCGCTTATTCATCAAGGCACGGTCCATCCTGCTCGGTTGCGGGAGAGGGAGGTGTAGTCTTATGGCGCCGGTGGTCGCGGACCATCCTGGCAACCAATGCCGCCACGCCCAAGCCGGCGAAGGCGCCGAATTGATACAGCCATACTCGATCTCCCGGTGAGGCAAAAAGGGCTTTTAGAATGGCCAGGGCAAGAATTAGAGACGCAGCCCAGCGGTAACGTGTTTCGTGGAAGAGAAAACTGAGTCCGACACCGACCAGGCCATGGGCCAGCCAGTAGAGCGCCAGATATTCGTCCCGGGCCCATTTGTTAAGCGCTAACAGCCCCAATGCACTACCCGCGGCCACGACGAGAGTGCGGAGCGTGTCGTCGGCACGATGGGCTATGGCTGGACGCCTGTGGGCGAAATAGAGAACGCGTTCGGAAATGGCGTATGTAGCAAGAAAAGGTACGAGATAGAACAGAAATGTTTGGTTGTCCAGCAAAGTTGCCGCGGGATCGTAGAGGAGGTTTGAAAACACGGCCGCTCCTATAGCCAGCAGACCGACCGCCGCGATCTTGAGTCCCGGGAAAGGTAGGAAAAGAGCAAAGATAAGAAGCAAGGTGGCAATGGCGTTATACGTAGCAGGGGTGTAGACTTCTCCAAACGTACTAGCTACCAGTGTAGCGATCATGTAGGTCGCGCCGAGATGGGGGAGGGGGGCAACGAGGTTGTGTTCCCAGGCGCGGTCGTCTCCCACCCGTTTCAGATACCGTTC
>JAWODE010000216.1:0-2919 GCA_046483455.1 Candidatus Hydrogenedentota bacterium
CCTCGTGTCAGGCGTCCGGGTCCAAGACGCCTGACACGAGGTCAGGCGCTACATCCGGATTGTCTAAAATGTCGTTTAGGGAAACGCCAAAGCACGAGAATTCTCCCTGCCTCAATCTCACCTGATGGGTGTCCGAAAAGATCGAGTTTACTGGCGTTTCTCAGGCATTTCTCTTTAATTCACCAGTATTACCCGGCGATTGGGAGCCATGGTGGGTAGGAGGTACCCCCTGGCCCGCCGTGAAGCGGAGACAAATTGTGTGTATAGGTCGTATAAGACTTATAAGTCCTATATCTCCTATATCTCCCGCTAACAGCCGACCATACGCCGGAATTGGCTCAGCCCTCTACGGCTGCGTGCGGTATTCCGGCCCCACCTCGAAGCTGTTATTTTCCCATGTCATGTTGCCGGCGTGGCTCTGGTTAAAGCGGACAGGACCGCCGGAACAGTGATAGATGGTGTTTCCTTCGACGTGGAAGCCTTTGCTGCCCTGGTCGAAAAAGATGCCGTTGTTGGGGGCGCCGCCGTGGGCGAATGCGCTCCGATGGACGTCGTGAAACACGTTGCCACGGATGATAGCGCCGGGCTGGTATCCGAGCGTGTAGAGGCACCCGCCGTCCGCGAGCATGCGCATAGTGTTATACACGTGATTGTACGCGATGATGGTCCCACGCTGGCTCGTTTTTGACTCATTCCAGCGGAAACCGACCGAGATGCCGGTGTAGGGCATATCATACACGACGTTGTGTGCGATCCGAGTCTCTGCACAAAAGCCATCGTAGATGCCCACGCAACCGTGATTGATGGCGCCGCAGGTCTGGATTTCGTTGTGCGCGATCTCGTTGCCGAGAGGAACATCCTCGGTGTTAGCCCAGTCGGAGGAGAGGTGGTGGTCTTCGTCTTTGCCGGCACCCGCAAGAGTGCCCTTTCCCCGCCAACCGGTCATGATGCCGTTGCCGCCGATATCGGTGAGCGCGCAGCCGACGACCCGGTTTTGTTGGCATTGTTGTCCAAACCCGATGCCCGACGGCCCGAAATGCGCTATCCTGCATCGTTCAAGGGTGCATTGTTCGGCGTAAGTGAATTCGATGCCTACGGGAAGCACGTAGGTGCGGTCCTTCGTGGTTGTGCCGTGATGTCCGGCCTGGATGCCTTGATATCCGAAGGGGGGCAGAGTCCATGCCGTGTACGCGAAGGTCAGCCCCTCGAACCGCAGGTTGGTGATTCGGCTGCCGGGCTCTCCCTGCACAACAAGTAACTGCTCGAGTTTGGGTGCGATAAAAGTTTTCGTGTTCGGGTCTTCATTCTCAGCGGCCTGGTAGGTCAACACGCCGGTTGCGGGATCAAGGTACCATTCGCCGGGCCGATCGACGAACTCGAGTGCGTTCTCGATGATGGCGGGCTTATTGGGGCTGGCCGTCGTCGCGTTGCCGTGGCCGATCTAGCCCATGGGGTTGGCGACTTTTATGACGTTGCTCTCGGAAGACACGATAGCAACGCGAGAGATGGACCAGTTCTGGTACATTACCAATTCGGCATTTTTGCCGGCGAGATTGGGCACGGGCGGCGCGGTCTTGAGGGTGATTTCGGTTACGTCGGGGGACACGCCTTTGACGCGGAGTAGGTCAGGGGGATTTGGGAAACGGCCGCAGGGCAGACGCCGTCCGTCGGCGAACAGTTGGCGAAAGGGCCAGACTTCGCCCGCAACTTCGGCGACGTTAAGCGTCCATTTGTCTCCCTCGTTTGGTTCCCAGCCGGTAAGGTGATGCCCGCCCGAGATGACCGGCGTTTCGCCCGGGTAGGCTGCATAGCTGACGATAAAATTGGCTGTGCCCGAATCGGCCGGACCAAAAACCAGCGGTTTTTCAAGAATGTATTCGCCTTCCCGAATGAGTACGGTCACGTTGTTCACCAATCCCTGTGCGATTTCGGAACGGACCGCCGCTTGGGCGCGGTGGATGGTTGCGAAGGGTTTCTCGAGCGAGCCGGGGTTATTGTCGTTCCCGTCCGGTGCGACCACGAAATCGAACACCGGCGCGTCTCCGGCGGCGAGAGCAGACGAGATGACCAACATCAGCGGTATAATCATGGTGTGCTTCTCCCTGAAATTGATGTTTACGGAGAGGATACTGTAAGTGCGAAGCGAAGTCCATGGAGAGGGGGAACTGTCAGACCGGTCAGACCAGTCGGACACGTCGGACAAATCAGAATAGTCAGATCAGGAAGACAATCCACGCTCGCGGGTTCAGCGTGGTTTTCTCCGTCTTGAACGCTCTTGGTAAAGGCGCTCCGTGAACCCGCCGTTTTCGAGAAATGCTCGATCAAGTGCCTCAAGTTGTTTTCTGAGCAGGTACGTCGTCTGGTGAATCAGGCAGATGACGGTGTTGGCAGCTGCTTCCGGTTCGAGGCTTGCGACGTCATAAGGGTCGGACTTGTCGGACTTGTCAGACGAGTCGTATTTGTCGGACCGGTATCTCTGCCGCACGGCTTGAGCTTGGGGTGAATCCTTGTCCCACAACCGGAAACCTCGCTGGCGCAGGAAGGCCTGATAGTCGAGGAGGAGCTCCTCGAGACTGGCTCGTGCAACGCCTGTCAGCTTAAGTTCTGTCTTTTTAGAGGTAGCCGAAGCCATGCTCCCTTCGGCTATATTCTGCACGCCACTACGTGCTGCTTGCACCATCTGGTCGTGGGTCCGGGAGCGTTTTTCCACAAATCGGTTGCAGAACGCGACAGTCGCATCATAGACATGTTGGGCGCTTTGGTAACTGCGGAGCTTTCGATAGCCCCCATGAGGCGGGATAACGCCGTGTTTGTCTACCATTTGCTTATCCCCTTTCTAATATTAAGCACATATAGCAGTTTGTGCGAAAGAGAGTCAATTTGCGAGAAGCTATGGGGAGGCGCATGTTTCCCCTTTTG
>JAWODE010000236.1:0-5242 GCA_046483455.1 Candidatus Hydrogenedentota bacterium
AAGAGGCAAGAGAAACATCCGCAGATAACGCAGATTGGCGCAGATGGTGAAGGCTTCACGGGAAAGCGGCGAGAGGCGCGGCTCTGCGTTGAAATGGTCTTGAAATTGAACCACGAAGGCACCAGGACACGAAGGACGTTGTAACAGGGACGTCTCGCCCGTGACGGATCATGGCCGGGACGGCCATGCTACGCCATACGCAGAGGGGTTGGAAGAGATGGAGACACAGCATCGAATTATGGGGGCGCGGAAAGAGGCAAGAGAAACATCCGCAGATAACGCAGATTGGCGCAGATGGTGAAGATCGCAGGGCAACGGCGTGAGGGGTCGCGTTTTGATTTCTCAGCGATTCTCTGCGGCTCTGCGTTGAAATGCTCTTGAAATTGAACCACAAAGGCACCAAGACACGAAGGACGTTGTAACAGGGACGTCTCGTCCGTGACGGATCATGGCCGGGACGGCCATGCTACGCCATACACATAAGGGTTGGAAGAGATGGAGACACAGCATCGAATTATGGAAGCGGGGAAAGAGGTACGAGAAACATCCGCAGATAACGCAGATTGGCGCAGATGGTGAAGGCTTCACGGAAACGACAGGGGGTTCCCTGTTTGTTCTCTCTGCGTCCTCCGCGGCTCTGCGTTGAAATGGTCTTGAAATTGAACCACGAAGGCACCAGGACACGAAGGACGTTGTAACAGGGACGTCTCGCCCGTGACGGATCATGGCTGAGACGGCCATGCTACGCCACATAGATCATGGCCGGGACGGCCATGTTATGCGAAAGGCAATCATGCGGACCATGGTGTAGGATCCGGAAGGCGTTCGGGCTGCCTACGTTCAAGCGTGCCGGACCAAGGCATTTTCGTTCTGAATTTGCTGTGTCTATGTGCTAAGTTATGGCCATTGGTTACTGTGCTTATTTGCTTCGAGTACGGAAGAAATGAGTCGGTCTCGTGTTATTGTGGGTCGCTTTTGCGGCGAGGTGTGTGGCTTGCCGGGGTGTCAGGTGGGGGAGTGACACGGTTCCATTCGATCCACGGCTAGCAAGGAGAATTTGATGTTAAAATGCCTGCTTCGATCGATAGTTATTATTATCCTGTCACTCCTGCCGGGCTCCATAGCCTTCTCCACGGACGTCGGCCCCGAAGGTGCCGTCATCGGCATTTACGGTTCTTGCGAAGTGGATACCTTTGTGCCGGGCGCGAAACTTTACACAAACCGCGATTATGTCGTGGCGGAATGTCCAGAGGCGTTACGGGGACTGCCCTTGCTCCGGAGCAGTATTGACTGGGTCGAGTTCGAATGTCTTGAGGCGGGCGAGATCACGATACTCACGCCGGACCCCGTTCACGAGATTGCGAAGAAATGCAGCCGTTTTGAGGAACTCGAGGATGCCGGTTTCGCCCGAGTCGACGGTGGCCAGGTCTTCCAACTTTTCGGCGAGCAACCGTATGACGTTGTTCGCACCTACCGCAAGACGTTAGAGAAGGGCGAGCGGCTGAGGCTGCGGAAGTGGGCGGTCGTCATCGGTTTTTCAGAAGCGCGGCCTTTTCCGGATGTGACGGAATCGTGGCCCGAAAATGCCGGCGAAGTGCTGTACAACGGCATCCGTCTACCGAAAACGTGGCCGCCCAGAAATGTGCGCCCGGACGATACGGACCCGATGCCGGTGCCGTATCTGGAGCACTCTCCCGGTGTAATTCCCATCGAGGTGGGGCGGCAACTTTTTGTGGATGATTTCCTTATCGAAAAGAGCACCCTCGAGCGGTCGTTTCACCTGGCGCAGAAATATGAAGGCAATCCGATACTCAAACCCGAGACCCCTCTCGAGATTAACCGGCCGCGTAATTCCATTGCGTGTCCCAAAGACGGCGGCGTGTGGTGGGATCCCGAGGAGGGCATCTTCAAAATGTGGTACGAGGCCGGTTGGATTCACACGATTTGCTACGCCACCAGCAGGGACGGCGTTCATTGGGACCGTCCCGAGTTGGATATCGAGCCAGGAACCAACCGCGTGCTGCCGCCTGAATACAAGTGCGATTCGTGGAACGTCGTTCCGGATTACAACGGCGGGGAGCCCGGGCAGCAGTACAAGATATTCGTGATGCCCGGCGGTTACGGCGAGGCCATGTCTTTTGTCTCGGGCGATGGTATCCACTGGAGCGAACCGATCATGACGGGCCCCACGGGCGACCGCAGCTCGATGTTCTATAATCCCTTTCGCAAAAAATGGGTGTATAGCCTACGTTCGAGCTGGCGCGGCCGGTCTCGCGATTATTGGGAGCACGACGATTTTCTCGAAGGCGCTAAATGGGAAGCGGGGCAGCCCTATCTCTGGTGCGCCGCCGACCGGCTCGATCCCCCGGACCCCGAGATCGGCGAAACACCGCAACTGTACAATCTCGATGCTGTCGCCTACGAAAGCATCATGCTGGGCATCTTCGAGATTCATCGCGGTCCGCCCAATAAGGAATGCAACAAGATCGGCCTGCCCAAGATCACCGAACTCAATCTCGCCTACAGCCGCGATGGCTGGCACTGGCATCGCCCTGATCGCCGGGCATTCATCCCGGCCGAACGCCGCGACGTGTGGGACCGGGGTTATGTTCAGCCCGTCGGAGGCATATGCACGATCCACGGTGATACCCTATGGTTCTACTATACGGGATTCCAAGGCAACGTCGAGCGCAAGGGCCGTCCCTTTCTCGAGACGGGCATGTATGACCGGGGGAGCACCGGCGTGGCGTTTTTGCGCCGGGACGGTTTCGCTTCCCTGGATGCCGGCGCCGCGGGCGGCGAAGTGATCACGCGTCCGGTCACGTTCACCGGAAAACATCTTTTTGTGAACGTTGATGCTCCCGAAGGTCAATTGCGCGCGGAACTGTTGGACCAAGAAGGCAACGCGATTGCGCCCTATACGCTGGACAACTGCCGGCCGCTTTCCACAGACAGCACTCTCGTGCAGGTAACATGGGAGGGAGGGGATGATCTTTCCTCATTTGCCGGGAAACCGGTGCGTTTCCGTTTCCGCCTGACCAACGGAAGGTTTTACGCATTCTGGGTGAGCCGCGACAGGACCGGTCGAAGCGATGGATACGTGGCGGCCGGCGGACCGGGGTATACCGGCTTCATTGATACCGTGGGAGAAGCTGCATTAGCAGCGAGCGAAGGAATCTAGATATTCTGGATGCGGTTTGCATCGTCCGCACGAGGGAGACTAGAGAGAGAAGTTAACAACCTCTTGCCGGCTTGGTAATACACTCGACAGAGAGAAGTGGTGGATTCTTCGTCCGGCCCGTCAGGAAGTCCGTGTCTTAAGCCGTTCGAGAATCTCGAGGGCCACGCTGTTATCCTTGGTTTTGCGGTCGTGCCAGTCGGGATAGGTTAGCAAGGTAACCCCGTACACCTGTTTCATGGACTCGATCATGACTTGGGTAGTCTCGGGCGATTCTTCTTCGAGGATGATCGTGTACTTGATCCGGTTCGGGACGAAGAGCCTGCGCCGCGTCATACCCGTAAAGGCCACGAACCGGCCTCGCTTGTCGCGGGTATAGATTTCGAGGTCCATTTCGCGCAATACGGCTTTGGTTGCTTGCCATGTCTCTTGGAACGGGGCCTCGACAATCGCCGAATCATGGATGGCGAAGCCAGTCGTATCGCGTGCGGCTCGTGCACAGCCCGCTATGCTCACGACAACAAACAACGCACTGAAAATGATGAAGTTGCGATATCTTTTCACAGTAAATCCCACCTTTGCGAGCCGATTGTAGCACACGCCACGCCGCCCCGCAAGGCATTTGAACGGTTTTTTTGCCCTTTGCTATGTTACCTGCTGGATGGACGGCGCCGGCACGTGTTGGATTGCTTTTCGGGTCTATTCCCAAAGAACCTCGAGTAACAATCCAGAGATGGTTCCCGAGGTTGCGCCCGTCGAAGAGCGTGCTTTTGCTTTCCATGGTATTTACGGTAGATAAGGATAAAAAAGCCTTGGAAGAAGCGTTAACGGCTCAGATTCTACTTGTCGAGCGGGCCCCCGACACAGCCCGTCGTATCATGTCTTATCTTGATGAGCGCAATTACGAGGTGGAATGGGTGGACGACGGGGAAAAGGCCTTCAATCGGCTCGATGCCCGCACCTATGATGTGCTTATAACCGAGCTGAATGCCCATCGAATCAAGGGTATGCGGCTGCTCGAACTCGCCCTCGAGCGCAGCCCCGAAATGTGCGTGATCTTGATTACCGAAGAGCCCGATGTGGAACTCGCTACCGAAGCCATGCGCCAGGGCGCTTACGATTTCCAGACAAAGCCGCTTAACCTGGGCAAACTCGAAGCCGTTATCCAGCGCGGGCTTGCCCGGATGCGCCTGATGTTCGAGCAGCATGAGCTCAAACGCCGGCTCGACGAACAATATGGACTCGGCAGTCTCGTTGGAAAATCACGCCAAATGATTAAAGTTTACAACGCGGTCCGGCAAATCGCGCCCTCGAAAACCACCGTATTGATTGAAGGGGAGACCGGAACCGGCAAAGACCTTGTGGCGCAGGCGATCCACAACAACAGTCCCCGCCGCGATGCCCCCTTCGTGAAGCTTAACTGTGCGAGTATTCCGGAAGCGCTTGTCGAGAGCGAACTTTTCGGTCATGTCCCCGGTGCATTTACCGGGGCCACTCAAGTGCGCAAGGGGCGTTTCGAGCTTGCCGATACCGGAACGCTTTTCCTGGACGAAGTGGGTGAACTAAGCCCGGCTCTCCAATCCAAACTGTTGCGCGTTCTCGAACACCAGCAGTTTGAACGCCTCGGCGATTCGCGGACCATGGCGGTCGATGTGCGCTTGATCGCCGCGACCAACCGGCCCTTGCGGCAATTGGTCGAGCACGGCGACTTCCGTGATGACCTTTACTACCGCCTTCGCGTCGTGGTGATCGATATCCCGGCGTTGCGTGAACGGCGCGAAGACGTGCCCCTTCTCGTGCGCCATTTTATTCGTGAGGCCGGTGAAACCAATCAAAAACGCATTGAAGGCATTACGCGCGGGGCTATGGACGTGCTCAGCCGCTACGACTGGCCGGGGAACGTTCGCGAATTGCGAAACATTATCGAGGGAATGGTTGCCATGGCGCGTAACGGACACACTCTGGACGTGGACGACGTCCCCCAACATATACGCCACAGCACCGCGCCTGAAGTCAGCGAGATTCGTATCCCGACGGGCGTTACCATGGAGCAAGTCGAACGGA
>JAWODE010000292.1:0-7723 GCA_046483455.1 Candidatus Hydrogenedentota bacterium
GTGGCTGGGTCTGGCTGAGATATTGGCCTTTCCGGGCGACCGGTACGTGCTGTTCGCTCTTGCTACGGCGGTGTTTTTGTACGGCGGCTGGCCATTTCTCAAGGGTTTGTTCAAGGAATTGGCCAAGTTCAAGCCGGGCATGATGACCCTCATCGGGCTGGCGATTACCGTCGCCTATGGATACAGCTCGCTTGTTGTATTCGGACTTTCGGGACGCATGTTTTTTTGGGAACTCGCCACCCTTGTCGACATCATGTTGCTCGGTCATTGGATTGAAATGCGCTCCGTGATGGGCGCTTCGAGCGCGCTCGAGGAACTCATCAAACTGATGCCGACCGACGCCCACCGGGTCAAGGACGATGGCGAGGTGGAAGACATCGCGGTGACAGACCTTCAACCCGGTGACGAAGTACTGGTTAAACCGGGCGAGAAAATTCCCGTGGATGGACCTATCACTAAAGGCCGGACATCGGTGAACCAGGCGATGGTTACGGGCGAGAGCCAACCGGTTGAGAAAGGCGAGGGCGACGAGGTGATTGGCGGGACGATCAACGGCGATTCCGCCATCCACGTGAAAGTAAGCAAGACCGGCGAAGACTCATATCTGTCGCAGGTGGTCAAGATGGTGCAGGAAGCTCAGCAGTCCCCTTCCCGCGCCCAGAATCTGGCGGACCGAGCGGCATTGTGGCTGACGATCATCGCGATCAGTGCCGGCTTAGTTACCCTCGTTACCTGGCTGATTGGCGGCCGGGAGTTCGTTTTTGCCCTCGAACGCATGGTCACGGTGATGGTGATCACGTGTCCTCATGCCCTCGGCCTGGCTATTCCGCTGGTGGTGGCCGTTTCGACGGCCATGGGCGCGAAGCAGGGTATCCTGATTCGCGACCGCGCTGCCTTCGAAGCCTCGCGTCTGGTTGACACCGTTGTCTTTGATAAGACCGGGACTCTCACGCGCGGCGAGTTCGGCGTATCGAAAGTTGTGGCCCTCGAAAATCACGAAGAAGACGAGGTGTTGCGGCTGGCCGCGAGTCTCGAGAGCCAGTCCGAGCACCCTATCGGCCGGGGAATCCTTGCGGCCGCAAATGAAAAGGGGCTCGAGACTTCGCCGCCCGAAGATTTCGAAGCTATCCCCGGTAAGGGCGCGAAAGCGACTGTGGGCGGGCAGAACGTAAAAGTGGTGAGCCCCGGATATCTGAAAGAGCAGGAGATTGAGGGCGTCCCAGACAAGGCCGAGTCCCTTGCGAGGGAGGGAAATACGGTCGTGTACGTTCTTGTCGATGACCGGCCCGCCGGCCTCATTGCATTGGCCGATATCGTGCGCGAGGAGTCCAAAGAAGCCGTCGGTATTCTTCGCGACTTGGGCATCACGATCGCCATGATCACGGGCGACTCCGAGGCCGTGGCGCAATCCGTCGCGAAAAAACTCGAATTGGATGATTATTTCGCGGAGGTGCTGCCGGACAAGAAGGCGTCGCGCATCAGGGACTTAAAATCCAGCGGACGGCGCGTGGCCATGGTGGGGGATGGCGTAAACGACGCGCCGGCGTTGGCCGAGGCGGATTTTGGGGTCGCCATCGGGGCCGGAACCGACGTGGCAATGGAGGCCGCCGACGTGGTGCTGGTCAATTCCGATCCGCGCGATGTCGCCCGCACCATTGGACTTGCGAACAAAACCTACCGCAAAATGGTACAGAATCTTTGGTGGGCGGCTGGGTACAACATTGTAGCAATTCCCCTGGCGGCCGGGGTGCTGGCGTGGGCCGGCATTGTGCTCTCGCCCGCCGTGGGAGCCATTTTGATGTCCATATCGACCGTGATCGTGGCCATCAACGCGAAGTTGCTGGGAAAAGCGGAGGCAGAGTCGGGATAAGAAATCCGGCAAAAACGAAGCGAGGCATTCATGTACAACCTGCTATTGATCATAGGACTGGGCGCCGGCATTTTTGCGGGGGCCGTCGGTTTTCAGAGAGGGCGGCGCATGCTGATTGGCATTGGGGCCGTCGTTATAGTCCTAACCTTTGCGTTCTTCTGGCTCCTCGGTTTCTGGGGTGAAATGCTCTGGTTCGAGGCCCTGGGACAAAGCACCCGCTTTTGGAAAGAGGTATTTACGCGATTCGGGCTGGCTTTTGCAGCGGCTGCCGTCGCCTGGGTTCTCACCTATGTGCTTCTGCTTTGGACATCCCGAAAGAAGATGCTTCCCCGTATCGGCGCACAAGTACTTGCCGCGCTCTTCGGGTTCGGGTGGGGGGCGGCCAATTGGGAAACCTTCCTCCGATACATGCAAGGCGTAAAAACAAATGTTCAGGACCCCATTCTCGGCTACGATACCGGTTTCTACCTTTTCTCGCTCCCGTGGTACGATGCCGTTTTCGCTCTCCTTCTCGTCACCGGCGTCATCGCATTGGTTGCGTCGGCCATCGCGTCCTTTGTGCGTTTTCCCGAAGGGGGTATGGAATTCGATGTCTTTCAGGAACACTCGTCGGAACGGCCCGCGGGCTTCACCTCGATGTACGCATCGGCTGCGCTCCTGGCATTGGTGTTCGCGCTGGGCGCTTATCTTGGACGTCTTCACGTCATGTACTCAACCACGGGCGTGGTGACGGGACCCGGTTGGACCGATGCGCACATACGTTTACCAGCCTATACCATCGCGGGGGTGGTCGCGGTTGCTCTGGCTGTTGCGCTCATTGGGCTGGCGGTTTGGTCTAAGAGAGGGAAATACCCGGGACCATTCCGCGGTGTGCCGCGGCAGTATGAGGCGCCCGTATTTATCGCGACGGCTGCTGTAGCGCTTGCGGTTGTCTGGTTCATCGGTTTGGCCGCCATACCGGGTCTTTTCCAATGGTTACGGGTCGAGCCGAACGAGATCAGTTTCGAGAAACCTTATATCGCCCACAACATCGAATTCACCCGGCGGGCTTTCGGGCTCTACGACGTTACGCAGCGTGAATTCCCCGTTACGGGCGATTTCACGCGTCAGACCGTGGCAGAGAACCGGCATCTCTTCAAGAACATTCGCCTTTGGGATTACCGTGCCCTCGATGCCGTGTATAAACAGTTTCAGGAAATTCGGTTGTACTTCGAATTTGTCGACGTAGACATCGACCGCTACACTATCGGCGACGAGTACCGCCAGGTGATGGTCAGTGCCCGGGAACTCGAACTCGATAATCTCGCCGAGCAAAGCCAGACGTTCGTAAACAAACGCTTCAAATATACCCACGGCCATGGCATTACCTTGACGACCGTGAGCGAGTTTACGCCGGAAGGCCTTCCCAATCTTCTCGTGAAGAATATACCCCCCGAGAGCGCACATCCCGACCTCGAAGTGACGCAGCCTCGGCTTTACTATGGCGAGCTCACCGATACCCATGTAATTGTCAACAGCGATGAGGCCGAATTCGACTATCCAAAAGGCGATGAGAATGTGTACATTCGCTATGACGGTAGGGGAGGTGTGCAAATCTCGAATCTGTGGCGCAAATTCGTTTTCGGGAAGATGTTTGACGGCACGCGCCTGTTCTTATCCGGTTACCCGAACCCTGAAAGCCGCATCATGTTTCGCCGGCAGATTCACGAACGCGTGCGTGAACTGGCGCCGTTTCTCGATTTCGATAACGACGCCTACATTGTGCTTGCCGAAGGACGCCTTTACTGGATTATCGATGCCTATACCACGTCGGAATATTTCCCCTACTCCGAGGCTTTCCTTAGCGGAGGTATGAGCGGTGCCAGGCGTCGGCAAAACTTTCTCTGGCGCGGCGCGACCATGCACGGTATCAACTACGTGCGCAATTCCGTCAAGGTCGTTGTCGATGCCTATCACGGAAATGTCGATTTTTACATTTTCGAGCCGGAAGACCCCTTAATCCGAGTGTGGTCCAAGATTTTTCCCGGCCTCTTCAAGAATCAGGAAGAGATGCCGGATTATTTGCGGAAACATGTGCGGTATCCCGCGGATATGCTCTTGATTCAAGGTTTAATTTACGCCAAATACCACATGACCGACCCCGAAGTGTTTTACAATCAGGAAGACCTGTGGGTGCGGGCTACCGAAAAGTACTACGGGAACGTGCAACATGTCGAGCCCTATTACATCATGTGGGAACAGCCCGGTTCGGACGAGCCCGAGTTCGTTCTTATCCTTCCGTTCACTCCGAAGAACCGGCAGGTGCTTATTGGCTGGATAGCGGGGATGTGCGACGACGAAAATTACGGCCGTTTGCTGGCCTACAAGTTTCCGAAGGAAAAACGCATCTTGGGCACCCAGCAGGTCGAAACCAAGATAGACCAGGACAGCTTCCTTTCGGGTCAGCTTTCGCTATGGGACCAGCGGGGGTCGCGCGTGATTCGCGGCAATGTCTTGGTCATTCCTCTCGACAAAACGATTATCTACGTTGAACCCATTTACCTCCAATCGGACACGGCGGCGTACCCCGAATTACGCCTTGTGGTGGTAATGCACGGTGACCGCCTCAGCTATGCCGAAACCTTTGATAAGGCGCTCGAGGGGCTCTTTGCCGAAACGGTCCCCGCTGTTGATACTGCCGCGCCGGCCGGTCAATCCACGCTTAAGCAATTAATCACGCAGGCAAATCAGCATTTCAACGATTATCTCGCCGCGATGGGAGAGAGCCGTTTCGATAGCGCTTCTGAGGCACTGGAACGTTTGCGAGGCACCCTCGAGCAAATGTCGGAGCTCCAAGACGGCGGCTCCTCCGGCGCGATGCCCGATGAGGGCACAACCCAAACCGATACGACGAAAGGAGAAACCTCATGATGTCTGAACTTGCTAAGAAGCACTGTAAACCCTGCGAAGGCAAAAGCGACGCCCTCGAGAGCGCCCGCATTAAAGAACTACACCAGGAGCTGAACAGCGGCTGGGAGCTGATGGAAGACCATCATATCGAGAAAGAATTCCGTTTTGATGGCTACCAACCGGCCGTGGATTTTACCAACAAGGTCGCTAACCTGGCGAAGGAGGAAAACCATCATCCGGATATTCTTTTATCCTATGGCAAGGTGAAAGTCACCTTATGGACCCATAAGGCCGGCGGTCTTACCGAGAACGATTTCGTTCTCGCCGCGAAAATCGAGGAACGCCGTCAGAAGTGAAACACGCGTCTTCGTTTCACCGCGTTAACGAGAAGGTCTGAAGGTCAAAGACCAAAAAGGTGGCAACGTTTTGTGGACTGCCGCACAAGGCGCTTCCGTCAGGGGTATTGGTGACTGTCCCGAATACGATGCTAGGCGCTTCCCAACTCAATACCCGCCACGGGTGTATGGCATTCGGGACATGCACCGTTCTTGGTCCGGTCGACTGTCCCGTCAAACCCGCGCCTTTCGATCACAACGGCGCCGCATTTGTGACATCGCGTGTTCTGGTCTGCTCCCATGAGATTGCCGACATAGACATAATGCAGGCCCTCTTCCTCGCCGATGCGGCGGGCGCGTTCGAGCGCGCTGGCCGGGGTAGCGCGCCGGTCGGTCATCTTGTATGCCGGATGGAACCGGCTGATGTGCCACGGGGTTTCAGGCCCCAATTCGTGCGCGATGAACTGGGCGATGGCGCGCAATTCCTCGTCGCTGTCATTCAAATCGGGGATAATGAGCGAGGTGACCTCGAGCCAGATGCCGTACTCCTTCATGCGCTTCAAAGTGTCCAAAACCGGCTGTAGGCGTGCTCCAACATACTCGCGGTACGTATCGTCGTTAAATGCTTTGAGATCGACGTTTGCGGCATCGAGAATGGGGTGGAACGTTTCGAGCATCTCGGCGCTCATATAACCGTTCGTGACCAGCACGTTCAAAAGATTCTCGTTCTTGGCGAGCGTGGCTACATCGTAAGCATATTCAAAGAAGATCGTCGGCTCGGTATAGGTGTATGCGATGCTGCGGCACCCCGTGGCGCGTGCGCGTTCGACGATCCGCTCGGGAGGAGTCTCGGTCCCCCGAATGATATGGTGGTCGCGCGGCATGGCCGAGATATCTGCATTCTGGCACCAGACACAGCGAAAATTGCAGCCCGCCGTGGCAATGGAATAGGAAAGCGTTCCCGGTGCGACATGATATAGAGGCTTTTTACCAATCGGGTCGCAGTTTTCGGCAAGCACCTGTCCGTACACCAGCGAGTACAGGACGCCGCCGCGGTTTTCCCGCACAAAACATAAGCCCCGGCCCCCGTCATCTATCAGGCAGCCATGGGCGCACAGGTGGCATTTCACCAAATTGCCTTGGCGCTTTTCGTAAAGTCTGGCTTCTTGCATACATTCACCTTCCAACTCTGAAATCAGTAAGCAACTCTTGACCTTGAAAAATTAGTATACGTGAAGACACCGCCTCGATGCGCCTCGGGAAGCCGCAAATTTCGCGCCAACCGGCTTCGGTCGCATCTTCGAGTAGGTGGCGGTATGCCTATGTGTAGATATTACGCGTCGTGTGTAAAACTGTGACGCAGCCGCGAATGCGGCGGCCACCGAAGGATATATTCGGCGCGATAATGCTCTCTTCTTTCTGGGCACGGATTTTGCAGAACATTAAAAATTAGGCGGCGCGGTGCCGCGGAAAGGCAGATTCGCCATGACAACCAGAAGAGCCCTTATCGGACCCGCGGTCACGGTTGCCCAAGCGGCCAAAATGCTGCTGGCGACCGGCGAAGACACCCTTTGGGTTTGTGAAGGCGGCAGAATCCTTGGCGTGGTGACAAAACAGGATTTGTTGCGCGCCTATGTGCGGCACTTTAACGGCGCGACTACGTGCGTTGAACAAATCATGGAAGGGCAAGAGCACTTTGCTTCAAAACATCGCGAACACAGGGGTTCCCTTGCGCCGGGACTCTCCGGACTGGTCACACCGGACCATGGTCGGTGGTCCTAGAGAGCGCCGGCTCGAGAAGCCAGTAACAGCGGTGGGGTAAAGCCATTTGTTCGCTGGAAGGCCGAGGAAATGTTGAAATAAACGTTGTGTAAACAAGAAGGAGTGGAAAAATGGCAATCGCAAAAGTTATCGAGATTAGCGCATCTTCGCCGGAAAGTTTTGAGGACGCGATTGAAAGCGGCATTCAGCGCGCTACTACGACCGTTGAAGAGGTTCAGGGCGCTTGGGTAAAAGAACAGAAAGTCGTTGTGGAGAAAGGGAAGATTGTCGAGTATCGCGTGGACATGAAGGTTACATTTATGGTGAATGAATAGCCGATTGTCTGAATAAACAGCTCCAGGAGACTGTTACGATGTTTGTAGCCGAGCTTTTGTTTGCGCTTGCGATTGCGCTCATATTCACCGTGATCCTGGTGCCTCTCATGGGATGGCGCCGGCCGGGGTATGAGGCGACATGGCCAACTGTGTTTTTTGTGTTTTTGCTGTTGTTTCTTTTCGCGTGGGCGGGCGGCGTATGGCTCGTGCCGTTCGGGCCGACCTTGTACAGTGTGTACTGGGTGCCGTTTGTAATAGTGGCGGCGCTTTACGTGCTCCTGTTGCTTGCAGCTGCGCCGCCGCGGTTGCCCGGCTCGCGCCCCCGCGGCCAGGTACAAGATACGACCGTCACAGCCGAACGCGAGGAGGTGGCCGCTGAGGCTTTTGGGTTGTTCTTTTGGCTTCTCGCGGTCCTGCTTGTGGTAGCGCTCGTTGTGCATTACGTAACGTAAAGAGGATTGTATGAGAATACTCATCTTCGAAGCCGAAGAATGGGAGTGTCCCGGGTTCGAAGCCCTGCAGTCGAACCACAC
>JAWODE010000462.1:0-3519 GCA_046483455.1 Candidatus Hydrogenedentota bacterium
TGGTGAATTAAAGAGAAATGCCTGAGAAACGCCAGTAAACTCGATCTTTTCGGACACCCATCAGGTGAGATTGGGGCAGGGAGAATTCTCGTGCTTTGGCGTTTCCCTAAACGACATTTTAGACAATCCGGATGTAGCGCATGACCTCGTGTCAGGCGTCCGGGTCCAAGACGCCTGACACGAGGTCAGGCGCTACATTCTGTCAGAAAACTCAGAGCGGTTCGAGCGGTATTGCCAGGCTGCGTGATTTGCCCAGTTCTGATTTGGTTTGGCTTATCCGGTGATTTCGGCATAAAACAAGGCTTGACACCGAGCGCTAGATAAGATAGAATCTTATTTACTAATGAATTGGAAGAGGGTTGCGGCGCATGGCGGTGTCACGCGAAATGGTCGAACGACGGATGGCTGGGTTCCGGGAAGCCTGTGTCAGCAAACAGCTTCGGGTCACCTATCAGCGGATGGAGATATACCGGGCCGTGGCATCGAGCGAGACGCATCCGGATGCAGAAGCCATTCACCACACTGTCCGAAAATATATCCCGTCTATCTCTCCCGACACGGTCTACCGCAACTTGCGGCTTTTGGCCGACTATGGCCTGGTATCAATCGTGGGGATGAGTGACGAGCGTCTCCGTTTCGATGCGAACATGGAGCTTCATCATCACTTTGTATGTGTAGAGTGCGGACTGATTAGGGATTTTTCTTCACACCGGCTCGAGCACATGAAATTCCCCAAAGAAGCCGAAGCGTTTGGGACTCCCTTTTCGTCTCATCTTGAAGTGCAGGGCATTTGTTCGAAGTGCCAGAAACGGAATAAACGTGCGGGGAGGAAACTTCGAGTGCGTCGCCCGTAGCGAAAATATCGCGGAATGGGAAAAAGAACACCATCAACAAAGAGGAGGGTTCACATGAGCAAGAAGAAGAAGCAAAAACTCACCAACAACGCTGGGGCGCCCGTCGCCCACAACAACAATGTGATGACGGCGGGTCCACGAGGTCCCATGCTGCTGCAGGATGTGTGGTACCTCGAGAAGCTCGCGCAATTTGACCGTGAAGTGATCCCCGAGCGCCGGATGCATGCCAAAGGGTCGGGGGCGTACGGCGATTTTACCGTCACCCACGACATCACACGCTACACCAAAGCAAAAATATTCTCCGAAGTAGGCAAGAAGACCGACCTCTTCGTGCGGTTCTCGACGGTAGCCGGGGAACGAGGCGCGGCGGACGCCGAGCGCGACATCCGCGGGTTCGCCATCAAGTTTTACACGGAAGAAGGCAACTGGGATTTGGTAGGCAACAATACACCGGTATTCTTCCTGCGCGACCCCATGAAGTTTCCAGACCTCAACCACGTGGTCAAACGCGACCCACGAACCAACCTTCGCAGTCCTCACAACAACTGGGATTTCTGGACCCTGCTCCCGGAAGCGTTGCATCAGGTGACGATTACCATGAGCGACCGGGGCATCCCATTGTCCTACCGCCACATGAACGGCTACGGCAGCCACACCTACAGTATGCTTAACGCCGAAAACGAGCGTTTCTGGGTGAAATTCCACCTCAAGACCCAGCAAGGCATCAAGTGCCTCACCGACGCGGAAGCGGAGGAGATCATCGGAAAAGACCGCGAGAGCAACCAGCGGGACCTGTACGAAACTATCGAGAAGGGCGATTTTCCCCGCTGGACGATGTATATCCAGGTGGTACCCGAGAAAGAGGCCGCGAACTTCCCCTTCAACCCCTTCGATTTAACCAAAGTGTGGCCGCACAAGGACTATCCGCTGACCGAGGTGGGCGTGCTCGAACTCAACCGCAATCCCGAGAACTATTTTGCGGAAGTCGAGCAATCCGCCTTCAACCCTGCGAATATCGTCCCGGGCATTGGATACTCTCCGGACAAAATGCTCCAGGGACGCTTATTTTCGTATGGCGACGCCCAGCGTTACCGTCTGGGCGTGAATCACCACCTCATCCCCGTAAACCGGCCCCGGTGTCCTTTCCACAGCTACCACCGCGATGGCGCCATGCGCGTGGATGATAACCATGGAAGCACCCTCGGATACGAGCCGAACAGTTACGGCGAGTGGCAGGAGCAGCCCGAGGCTGCGGAACCGCCGCTCGAATTGCAAGGCGCCGCGGACCATTGGGATTTCCGCGAAGACGATGACGACTATTACTCGCAACCGGGAGCCCTGTTCCGGCTTATGAGCGCCGAAGAACAACAACGCCTATTCGGAAACACCGCCCGCCAAATGGGCGACACGCCCCGGGAAATCAAGATTCGCCACATTGCCAACTGCATGAAGGCGGACCCGGACTATGGCAAAGGCGTGGCCGAGGCTATGGATATCCCCCTCAGCGAAATACCCGAGGGCTAGCGCCGTGTACACAACGCGGGCGGAAGATGCATCCCGCTGATTTTAAACGGTAGACGTTTCGACAGAAATCCGAAGGGAGGAAGGAAACCAAGGCGTCAGCGTACCCGTTGCTGCCAGTGCCGGCTCGCCGGTATTGCATGTCGAGACATGGACGATCACCCCGAAAGGAAAACTCGTCCGGATAGTAAACATTAACGAGATACTGAAGGAGAAGTGCCATGGAAGAACAGGAATACAAACTGCCGCTGATTGGAGAAAAGGCGCCCTCGTTTAAAGCCGAGACGACGCAAGGGGAAATCAACTTTACCGAGGATTACAAGGGGAAATGGGTGATTTTCTTCTCGCATCCCGCGGATTTCACGCCCGTCTGCACGACGGAGTTCATGACCTTCGCAAGCATGGCGGACGATTTCAAAAAGCTGAACTGCGAGCTGCTGGGCCTCTCGATTGACAGCACGTACAGCCACATTGCCTGGCTGCGCACCATCAAGGAAAAGATCGCCTACAAGGACATGAAGGGCGTCGATGTCGAATTTCCCGTCATCAGCGACCTCACCATGGAGGTGTCGAAAAAATTCGGGATGCTCCAACCCGCCAGCAGCACCACCCAAGCCGTGCGCGCGGTCTTCATCATCGACCCGCAGGCGACCGTGCGCGCCATTCTCTACTATCCACAGTCGAACGGGCGCAACATGGATGAAATCAAGCGCCTTCTCATCGCCATTCAACACGCGGACGAGCACAAAATCGCCACGCCCGCTAATTGGCAAATCGGCGACGATGTCATTGTCCCGCCACCGGGCTCCTGCGGTGCCGCAAGAGACCGGGTCGAGAAACCCGGGAAGGACGACACGTTACTCGACTGGTTTCTCTGTCTCAGGAAATGCCCCCATGGGGAAGGCAAATAAGACAAAACGCGATCGGGGTTCGAGCGTGAGGCGGGCGGCCTGATCGCCGGATAACTCGACGGAACATCCCCGATGCCGGTGCCGTTGGAAACGGTACTGCACGGAGGTCTACGGTTGCACGCATCTCTGGAGCGCCAACGGCGCGAAATATACCTGGGCTGAAGGCCCAGGAAAACGATATCACTACAAGAAAACGGGCTGAAAGCCCGTAACATCCACAGGTCAAGCGATGT
>JAWODE010000481.1:0-3878 GCA_046483455.1 Candidatus Hydrogenedentota bacterium
GAGCGCTATGAAATTACGGTAAGCGTGATAGACGGGACGGTTTACCTGTATGGGGACGTCGATTCGTACTTCGAGAAAGCTCAAGCGGACGACGTGGCATCGGGTGCCGCGGGTGTGATGTCGGTCGACAATAATTTGAACGTACAGGCAGACTATGAGCCCTATAGTTACGAGCCCTATGTCGACGATTGGTACACCTACGACTACAATTGGTACGACTACGAGGCGCCTCCCGTCAAGAAACCGGATTGGGAAATCAAGGAAGAAATTGAAAGCCAGTTGTGGTGGAGTCCATTCGTCGATTCCGATGATGTCAATGTCAGCGTGGATGACGGCACCGCGACCCTTACGGGCACGGTCGAGAGTTGGTCCGAGTACTGGGCCGCGCGCGAAAACGCCTTTGATGGTGGCGCTGTCTGGGTCGACAACGACCTGAAGGTCGAGTAACTATCAGACAGCCCTACAATCCCAGCCAGGCCGGCGGTCGCTATGATCGCCGGCCCTATTCATGTTTCTCAGGATTCGCCCCCGGGTTGTTCCACGTAGCGCCGCAATTGCAGCGCGTTTTTTACGGCATAACCGTGCTGGTCGTTGTTGAAGTAGGCGTAGACGTCTTTTCCACTATCCAGATAACCGCGGATACGGGTGGCGACGCCCTTCAATGTTTGGTGCGGGTATTCCCCCTGGTATTTCCGAGTGTGCTGTGGGCCGTGAAAGCGCAGGTAGGTCCACGTGGCAGTAAGTACCTCCGGATGGTCGGGAATCATGTCGTGGATGCAAAGAGCGGCCCCGTGTTTGCGCAGCACGGCATAGGTCTCTTCGCACAGCCATGAGGTGTCACGGAGTTCTACGGCCCAGCGATGGCGTTTGGGAGCGGCGGCGAGAAACGCGTCGAGGCGTTCCGGAGCGCATTTCCAATGCGGGGGCAATTGCACGAGAATCGGGCCCAAGAACGCTTTCAGACGTTCGGCCCGTTCCAAAAATACCCCAAGCGATGCCTCGGGGTCTTTGAGTTTTTTCATATGAGTGCCGTAGCGACTGAACTTGAGGACATAACGAAAACCATTGGGGGCACGGTCGCGCCAGGTGTCAAAGGTGGCAGCTTGTGGGAGGTTGTAGAACGTGTTGTTGATCTCGACGGTATCGAAATGAGATGCGTAATGCTCAAACCACTCGTTTTTTGAAAGACCGTTCGGGTAAAACACACCTTTCCAATGGTCATACTGATATCCGGACGTCCCCACACGCAATTCGCCGCGTGCCATGTCTCCCCCTCCTTTCGGCCACTTTACAATGTGTGCCTATTTCTTCCCGAGCATCTCGAGGAACTCATTCTCACCGATACGTTTTGTACCGTGCTCGTCGGCTTCTTCCTGCTTGGTCGAACCGGGATTCTCGCCGACGACAAGGAAGTCGGTGTTGCCCGAGACACTGCCGGTCACTTTGCCGCCCTCCATACGGATGGCTTCTTTGGCCTCGTCGCGCGTCATGGAATCAAGTTCGCCCGTGATAACAAAGCTCTTGTTTTCGAGTTTTGAACCGCGCTTACGCGCTTTGGGGTCAATTCCAGCTTGCTGAATGCGCTTTACCAAGGCACGGTTACGGCTATTATCGAACCATCCCCGAATCGCGGATGCAATCGTCTCGCCCATCCCCGCGGTCTGGCTCAATTGGGCCTTGCTCGCTCTCGCCAAGGCATCCAGAGAGCCGTATTCAGCGGCGAGGTCGCTTGCGAGGGCGCGGCCCACATGGGGAATCCCGAGAGCGAAGATAACGCGCGGAAGCGTGGCGTTCTTCTTGCTTTCTTTGATAGCGTGCAGCAAGTTCTCGGCCTTCTTTTTACCGACGAGTTCGAGCTTTCGCAAGTCCTTTTCACTAAGCTCGAAGAGGTCCGCCGGGTCATCAATAACCTCTTTTTCGACCAGTTGGTCGACAAGCTTTTCGCCGAGCCCGTCAATATCGAGGGCATTTTTCGAGGCAAAATGGATAATGCTTTGTTTCACGGTGGCGGGACAAGCCGCGTTGGGGCAACGCGCGACAGCCTCGCCTTCCGGACGCACAATCTTACTGCCGCAGGCGGGACATTTTTCCGGCAGGTGGTACTTCTTCTCGTTTCCGGTGCGCTTTTGTTTCAAAACCTTCAATACGTGGGGGATAACATCACCGGCGCGCTCGACCAAGACGGTGTCGCCGATGCGGACGTCTTTTCGTTCGATTTCGTCCTGATTGTGAAGGCTGACGTGCGTTACCTCGACGCCGCCGATATGAACCGGCTCGAGGGTAGCCACAGGCGTGAGCGCACCGGTCCGTCCGACCTGCGCTTCAATTGACTTTATCTTTGTGGTCTTTCGGCGCGAGGTGAATTTCCACGCGATAGCCCAACGCGGATTGGCGGCACGCGTACCGAGTTTTTCATGGTCCTCCAGCGTATTTACTTTGAATACACAGCCGTCGATCTCGTACTCGAGGTCGTCGCGCATGGCTTCGAGTTTTTCATGCCATTTGACAGCCTTGTCAACGGAATCAAAACGCTCCGTGAGTGGATTGCATCGTAGTCCCCACTGTTTCATGGCCTCGAAGCATTGCCATTGCGAGTCCGGCCGTGCGCTCGATGATGGACCGATCTCCCAGAAGAAAATACTCAAGGGGCGCTCGGCGGTCACCTTCGAGTCGAGTTGGCGTAGGCTGCCCGCCGCGGCATTGCGAGGATTTGCAAAGGTCTTCTTCCCGTTCTCTTCTTGTTTTTTGTTGAAATCGTTGAAAGCGCTCCGTTCCATATATACTTCGCCGCGTACAATGAGGCGGCGCGGAATAGATTCCCCGTTGTCGCGAAGGCGCAGGGGCACCTGATTAATGGTGCGTACGTTTTCGGTTACGTCCTCACCTATGCGGCCGTCGCCCCGGGTGGACGCCGACACATATTTCCCGCTCTCGTACACGAGTTCCACACTCAGTCCGTCGAATTTGGGCTCACCGACAAGAGAAACGCGGTTTTTGTTCAGTTCGTCCCGGCAGGTTTTGTAAAAATGGCGGAAATCGTCCTCGCTCTTAACGGCCTTGAGACTGAGCATGGGCGATTCATGCTCGACTGTGCCCAGTTCGTCCTTAGGTTTGGCGCCTACGCGCTGGGTTGGGCTGTCCGGGGTAACCAGCTCGGGATACGTTTCCTCGATGGCGAGAAGTTCTTCTTTAAGCTCGTCGTATTCGGCGTCGGAAAGCTCGGGTTCGTTCTCGACGTAGTAGAGATAGTTGTGATGCTCAATCTCGTCGCGGAGTTCCTCTGCGCGCCGATCGGCTTCACGCTTGGTCATATCTTCGGGCTTTTTGCTTTTTGGGGCCATACTTCCAGATAAATCTCCGAACAACCACGTAAGTATTTACCGTTTTTTCTGGCAGTTTGAGCAAAAATAGGCCGTTCTTCCTGACACCTTATGGACCTCAAGATTATGCTTACACTTGGGGCACTTCCCACCCTTTTCGCGATGGCGCGTGAGGTAGCCGCGAGGAAACTGCTCGACATCGGCTTGATGGCGGGCCGTGGTTCGCAGTACCCGCCGCATCGTACGGCGGAGATAGGCCACGTCGGCCTCGCTGAGGCGGTTCGAGGCCGTTTCGGGATGCAGTCCCGCCTGAAACAGTATCTCGTCCGAGTAGACGTTGCCGATGCCGGCCATGAGGGATTGGTCCATCAATGCCGCTTTCATAGGACCCGGTCGCGACGAAAGCTGTTCGTGCAACCATTCCGGGGTAATAGCGTCGTCAAGAGCATCGAGCCCGAGTTGTTCGTTTTCAGTGAATGCTTCGACATCATCGACCAAATCGACTTTCCCGAGCAACCTCTGGCAGATGTAATCGAGCCGTCCCCCGTTCTCGAAATC
>JAWODE010000593.1:0-4771 GCA_046483455.1 Candidatus Hydrogenedentota bacterium
GACAATGGCGCGTATCGCTACCCGTCTCGATGTGGCGAAAGCAACCATTTATCAGCATTTCAATTGTAAGGAAGAGATTATCATTGCCCTGGCGGGACGTAGTGTGGACCTCCAACGAAGTCTTGTCGACCGGGCGGCGACGTTTCAAGGGACCCCACGCGAGCGCATGTATGCAATAGGCGAGGCCACGCAGCTCTTTGCATTCCTCCATCCCGGCGATGCCCGGATTTTCCAGCTCATAAACGCCGAAGCCATAACCCAGAAGGCTTCACAGGCTTCTTTATGGCGTCTACGCGTTTCGGCCCGTGAAACCGCCAACGTTATGAGTGGTATTGTGCGAGATGCCATTGCCCGGGGCGACCTGCGGCTGAAACCCGGGAATACCGTTGAAGATATCACTTACCAATTCTGGTTGATGGGCGAGAGCACAAAATCCGCTATGTGGAATTGGATGCCGCCTCGGGAACTGGGAGTCGAAGACCCCTTCGAGGCCATGTTTCATACCGGTATGATTCTGGGCGATGCTTACGCTTGGCGACCCCTCTCCAACGAATGGGATTACAAGAACACCCGCCGCCGCATCCGGGAAGAGATTTTTCCCAACGAGTGCCTGAAAGCCTATGGCGAAAACTATTTAGACATATAGCTCCGAAACGTCTGCGTAAATCTGTCCCTATTCAGGCATATTTTCCCCTTTCCACTAACCTTGTTTTTCGGTTAATTTTAATGGTTGAAGACCTTCTCAGCATCGTGCCGCCCTGGACTACGGTGCATTGTCTTGCACGAAAGCCTCTTCGACAGGTAGGATCCGAGCTTCGAACAGGGGAAACGTTTTTATACCCATAATCTTGCGATTATTCGCGCGAGAAGGAGAATTTTAGATCATGCGAATGAGTCACTTGGTCGGAGCACGCTACAAAGAGCGGCCCGCGGAGGCGAAACTCGATAGTCACGCATTTCTGCTGCGCGGGGGATACGCAAGACAAGTCGCCAACGGCATCTACTCCTTACTGCCTCCGGGTTTCCGCGTATGCCACAAGATCGAGGCGATCATTCGCGAGGAAATGGACCGTATTGGCGGACAAGAGGTGCTCATGCCCGTTGTACTGCCGCGGGAATTGTGGGATGAATCCGGCAGGTACGAAAGCGTCGGGCCGGAATTGCTTCGTGTCACAGACCGGACCGGCCATGACATGCTTCTGGGCATGACCCACGAGGAAGCGGTGGTTCATCTCTGCCGCCATGAAGTCCACAGCCACACGCAGCTCCCGTTCATGCTGTACCAGATTCAGACGAAGTTTCGCGACGAACCCCGCTCGCGGGGAGGGCTCATCCGGGTGCGCGAATTCACCATGAAAGACGCCTATTCGTTCCACACGTCTCAAGAAGACCTTGAGGGCTATTACGCGAAGTGTTACCGGGCTTATGAGCGCATTTACGCGCGCGCGGGCATTCCCGAGGTTGCGGTCGTAGAGTCGGATACTGGCATGATGGGGGGGACGGTGGCGCATGAGTTTATGGTGTTGACCCCAGTGGGCGAGGACACCATCGTGACCAGCGAAGACGGCTCCTACGTTGCCAATCAGGAAGTAGCTACGGGCATTATCCAGGGATACTCCGAAGAGCCCCGCCCCCTCGAGAAGGTGCACACGCCCAATTGCCGAACCATTGACGAGGTAGCGGGGTTCCTTGATGTTCCGACGCGCCAGACCGCCAAAGCCGTGTTCTATGACCACGACCGCGACGGTAAGCTCGTTTTTGTTGTAGTGCGTGGCGACCGGGAAGTGAACGAAGCAAAATTGGCACGTGTTATTCAAGCGGCGCCTCTTCCCGCCGAGGAATCGCGCATCCGGAGCATCGGTGCGGAGCCGGGATTTGCGTCGCCTATGGGAGTCGACCGCGAAAAAGTGCGGCTCGTAATTGATGAGACCGTCAAAACCTCCAATAACTTAGTTACTGGGGCCAATGAAACCGACTATCACTACAAAAATTTCAATCTTGAACGCGATCTGGCCGGCATTGAAACCGTGGATGTGGTTGATATCGAGGAAGGCGACCTCGCGCCCGACGGGAAGCACAAGATCGTTCTGCAGCGCGGCATCGAGGTTGGAAATATCTTTCAGCTCGGCCGAAAATACACCGAGTCCATGGGCATGACCTATGACGATGAACAAGGAAAGGCGCAAGTTCCCATCATGGGCTGCTATGGGATCGGGGTAGGACGTCTCATGAGTTCCGTCATGGAGGTCCGGCGGGACGACTACGGGCCCCAATGGCCTATCACTATCGCTCCCTGGCAGGTGCAGATTAACGCACTTAAGATGGACGAATCCCACGTACGAGAAACTGCTGAGAAACTTTATGCTGATTTGACCACGAAAGGCATCGAGGTGCTCTACGACGATCGCAACGCGCGTCCCGGTGTCCAATTTGCCGACGCGGACTTATTGGGAATCCCCATTCGCATCATTGTCGGGGAACGCAATCTCAAAAGCGGCAACCTCGAGTGGAAACGGCGTGATACCGGCGACTCCGGCACGATAGCCGTAGACGATGCTGCCGAGACGATCATGGAGTGGGTTCAGCAGGCCGTTGAGGCCATCGAGCACAAGGCGCCCGAGTCTATTTGAGTATCACGAGCACCTTACTCGCCCGATACCGTGACGACGATACGCCGGGTGCGGGGCTTGATATCGCACTCGAGATGGAAAACCTGTTGCCATGTGCCCAGAATCGGCGCCCCTTCCGAAATGGGCACCGTCAGGTCCGGACCCATAATGGTAGCTTGCAGGTGTGAATGCCCGTTGCCGTCATGCCATGCTTTCTCATGACCGTAGTCCCGGCTTGGAGGAATCAGGCGGTCCAGGATTTCACCGATATCCCCTTGCAACCCGGGTTCGAATTCGATTGTGCCAATGGCCCCTGTGCTGCCCACATTAAAGACGTGGCACGTGCCGGTGCCTATCCCGGACGCTTTGACAATCCGATGAATCGCCGGTGTGATGTCGTGCGTTTCACCATGCCGGCGGGTTGCGATTTCTATAATCTCCTGATGAACCATGATGTACTCCTATCCGGATTCCATAAACTGCTCAAACGTACAAGCGCAACCGCTCTTCTATTGGTACAATAGGCCGCATTGATGCAGATCGCAAACGGATCCCCCAGATCGCCGGGTAACATGCGACTACATAACTCAAGAGTGCCGTGGCTATCGGGTACAGATTCAATAGGCGAGTCACCCATCTGGTGAGGCTGGAGAGTACTCGGCCATCTGGAGCGCCGAAGGCGCGCTAACATACCAGCCCAGCCTGAAGGGCTGGGTATATACGCATTCCTATACATCCCCCGGTCTGAAGGACCGGCACATCGCTTGACCTGTGGATGTTACGGGCTTTCAGCCCGTTTTCTTGTAGTGATATCGTTTTCCTGGGCCTTCAGCCCAGGTCTGGTATATTTCGCGCCGTTGGCGCTCCAGAGATGCGTGCAACCGTAGACCTCCGTGCAGTACCGTTTCCAACGGCACCGGCATCGGGGATGTTCCGTCGAGTTATCCGGCGATTTCAGGACCCCAGCTTGAAAGAAAACCGTGTACGCGCTACATTCTTCTGAGGAGAATGGTTGTTTGGGTCTCCAGCGGAAAGGCGAGAAACGCTTGTGAAATACCGTCTCCATATTAGCATGGTCCTCTTTTGCGTCGGCTTTGTTCTCCGCGCATATCCCCAATCCGTCTGGGTCTCCTCGGACCTCTACGACAAAGTGCATGTAGTGCTTGCGGAAGATGCTTCTTCTGAACAGAAGCGCGCCGCTGAAGTCTTTATGAAGTACTGGAAACTGACTACCGGTCACGAGGTCGGCATTTCGTCCAGCGCCGCCAAGCGGGTTAATGTTTGGATAGGCCGAAGCATGATTCCCCCAGAGCTGTTGATAGATCTCGAGGTCGAGGAATTGGGACCGGATGGCTTTGTGCTTGATACCCTTCGGGAACCTGTCGGCGACAAGGGCGCTGCAGCTTTACAAAGCGACCGCCATCTGTTGGTTGTGGGCGGCATGCGGGGGATCGTCTATGCCGTCTACCACTTTTTCGAGGAGTTTATGGGGGTCCGTTGGTTGGTCCCCGGCGCGGTGTACGTTCCCGACCATGCGCCCCCTGCCTTGCCGCAAATTCAGACTCGGGTCGTGCCCGAGTTCGAGTACCGCTATACGGATTATGTGAAGTCCATCGACGATACCGAGTTTATCGAGGCGCATAAGTTACTGAAGGGAGATGATTTCGGGCTTTTTGCGCATACGGCGTATGAGCTTGTTCCTCCTGACAAATACTACGCCGAACATCCGGAATATTACTCGCTTGTCAGTGGGGAACGACGCGCTCCCGCGAACATAGCCTGGCGCGATCCGCAAGTGATGCGTCGGCACCCGGAATTGCAGGGGCAACTCTGCTTCTCGAACCCGGAAGTGGCCGAAGTAATTGCCGAAGAATTAAGCCATCGCATCAAGGAAAACCCGGAGCCCAAAATCTGGAGCGTCTCTCAAATGGATTGGGGGAACTATTGCGAGTGCGAGGATTGCCGGGCGATCAATGAAAAGGAGGGAAGTCGTGCGGGGGCGCTATTGACCTGCGTGAACCGCGTCGCAAGGGCACTCGCCGACGAGTTTCCCGGCCATCGGATAGAGACATTGGCATACGAATGGTCCCGCAAACCACCCCAGAACTTGACCCCCGAGCCCAATGTGATTATTCGCTTGTGTCCCATTGAATGCGATTTCG
>JAWODE010000131.1:0-14639 GCA_046483455.1 Candidatus Hydrogenedentota bacterium
TAGTGATATCGTTTTCCTGGGCCTTCAGCCCAGGCTCGTATATTTCGCGCCGTTGGCGCTCCAGAGATGCGTGCAACCGTAGACCTCCGTGCAGTACCGTTTCCAACGGCACCGGCATCGGGGATGTTCCGTCGAGTTATCCGGCGATTTCAGCAAATACAAACATGAAGGCACGAAGAACAAACGCAAGACAATTTGCTCCACCTTTCAGCAGCCTTGGTGCACGCGCCCCCTGACACTCATGACTGGACGGAGCCTGGAATACATCCCAGATTTCCATGGACATCCACGTCAGAATCCGGGCAAAATGGTGGACATGAACACGACATGGCGCCTTCCGACTTTTGAAGATGTCCCGATTACGGCGAGTAATGGAGCCGTCGCGCTGGCCATCGCTATTGGAACCCTCTATTGCTTTTTGGGTTACCGGACCCTGCGCTTTGTCATCATACTCACGGGGTTTCTCCTCGCCGGCGCTGTAGCCGCGGCTCTTGCCGCCTGGCTCAGCCAAGGTCAAATCATCGTTGTCGCGATTACCGGCGTGATAGGTGGAATCTGCGGCGCCGTGGCTCTCGGGTTTCTGGTCCAAAGCGGGATTTTCCTGTTAGGCATGCTGGGAGTTCTCGTGGTGGCCATGCACCTCACGGCAGGCAGACAGGAACCCTATATTCCCTGGATAGTCCTTGCAGCGGGAGTGGCAGGCGGCTTTCTGGCACTTCTGCTTCGTCGCACCATCGTCATCCTGGCAACCGCCGCCATAGGGGCGTGGTTGGTCGTATCAGGCATTCTCTTCTTCCTTGTAGGACCGGGTTCGGGTCCGCTCGAAGAACCCAGCGAAACGGCATTGATTATTCGGGAGGGCTGGGTAGGCGTGGCCTGCTGGGCCCTCGTGGCCGCGGCGGGCGCAATGGCTCAATTCGCCACCCGGCCCCGTGAATACCCGGCCAGGAAACGAGAACCGACAAGAGAATAGAGACGGGGTTCACGGACTCTCCAGCAGGGGGGGAAGGCATTGCACATCGTGCTTCACCTATCACAAAAGGCGACGTCAGTATTCTCTTGTATAATCTTACCCCCGCATTGAAAAAGAGTGTGTTTCCAATAGTAACGCCCGGGTGTACCATTCGACGCTACGATCGCTCGCGGTCGTCCAAGTATTGAGACACGGGGCTGCCCGGACGCTGCCGGGAACGTATCCGCTGGAGAACCTCGACCGTTTGCTCAAGCGTCAGCGCCTCTCCGGGAGATACTTCTTCACCCCTCCCGGCTGACCGACGCAACAGGTCCAGGATAACCTCCTCTTCGAATATGAACCGTTGAGGCTTCTTGTCCTCTTTTCCGCGCGACCTCATATCTCTGCATACCTTCCTTAACACGTTATACCCACTTACCGCGTAAGAACTGCCTGCACAAACTATGATGCGGCGTGCCATTTGAATAAAGGGTTTCCCTCAGGCCAGTTCTCACTGTCATCGAGGTAATACGCATAAACGCGCGAGACTGGTTTGCGTTTTTGCTACCCCAATAATAGAACGCAGAATCACGCAAGAAAATTCCCCCCTCGTTCCAAAAAAATAACGCGTTGCCCCTTCTTAAACGGAAACACCCACGCGAATAACCGTCGGAGCATATTGCAGTACAGCCTTATGTTTGCAACACATCCGCGGGAAAGAGTGGATAAAGGATTCGTTACATGAGCAAGAGGCCGAAGCGGGGGAGCGCAATGCAAAAAGGGCAAATCGCACTGCCTTATGAATTCGACTCGGAATGCACTTCGGTGTCTTCACGTTTGGGCTTCGGGGATTCCTGACTGCGTCCGCACACGCGGCATACGGTTTCTCCGTCGCCGCGTGTAACGCGCGGGGCGCTGCAAGAGCCGGTAAGGCACCGACCGGAAAGAAGATACCCTACCGCCAAAGCCGCCATCATAAGCCCAAAAACCCCAATCGATAAAAGAATTGTCGTCATCATCGTACTTACCTGCCTACTTCCACGCGCTTTGCTTCATCCTCGGGCGACTTGCCCGTTTGATCAACAAACTCTTCAAAGGCCGTGGTCGTGATATCGCGAAATCGGTCAACAGATTCACGAACAATGAAAAAGGCAATCGTATTATGTTCTTCAGCCCACCGCTGTGCCTCATCGGGTCCCATGACCATGATCGCCGTGGCATAGCCGTCTGCGACTGAACAGTTCTTATCAATAACACTGACCGAAGCCAGATTATGCGTGACGGGCCGCCCCGTGCGTGGATCAATGGTATGCGAATACTGTATCCCATTGCGCTCGTAAAAGTTGCGGTAATCCCCCGAAGTGGCCATCGCCCAGCCGCTCAGGGGGACAATGCGTTCGACATCACCCTTCAAAGGCTCGGGATTCACGATGCCTATCCGCCAGGGAACGCCCTTGCCATTAACGCCGCCCGTGCGCACTTCGCCGCCCACTTCCACCATGTAGTCATGATAACCGGCTTCTTCGAGGGCTGTGCAGACTCTATCGACAGCGTACCCCTTCGCTATAGCCGAAAGATCGCAAAAAACTCCGGGATCCTCCTTCGTAATAGTCTGCGTATCGGGGTCCACTTGGATCTTTTCATAGCCCGTATGCTCCATAAGCGCCTGTATCTCACTTTCCGCTAAAGGATTCTCGGGCACGGCTTCCGGACCAAACCCCCAGGCATTGACCAACGGCCCGACGGTAATGTCGAATGCGCCGTTTGTAAGCTCACTGATCTCCAGCGCCAGTTGAAATACCTCGATGGTGGAAGTCGATACACGAAAAGGACTTGTTGACTCGTGCGCATTGAACCGCGAAAGCTCCGAATCCGCCTCGTAGGTGGACATGCGGACCTCCACGTCCTCGAGTTCGGCTTCGATAAGTGCCTGAAGGTCTGCGAGATGTGTTTCCGAGGGTTCCTGCAACACTACCTTCACATGGTAAACGGTGCCCATCGTCGCCCCCGAAAACTCGGGGACGCGCCCCTCGACCGTGGTCCGCCTGCCACACCCGACACACGCCGACACCAGCACCGCGACTGCCATGGCAAACCCGTAGTAACAAAGATGGGAATTCCGGGAGCTCACCACTGCCCTTCCGAACCTGCGGCCCTGACAACCGACACACCGCAAAACTCGGTGCACGCAAACACTTGCCCAGTGCATCAGCCGCCGAAATCGTCAAAAAGGATATTCTCTTCTTCCACTCCGAGGTCCTGGAGCATATTGATCACGGCCGTATTCATCATGGGCGGGCCGCAGATATAATACTCAATATCTTCAGGTGCAGGATGTTTGGACAGATAATTGTCGAATAGCACCTGATGAATAAAACCGACGGGGCCCTCCCACTTGTCCTCGGGCAGAGGCTCGGAAAGGGCTAAGGTCCACGTAAAATTCTCGTTTTCCTCTTGAATCGTGTCAAAATCCTCGACATAAAAGGCTTCGCGCAGACTGCGGGCGCCATACCAGAAACTCACCTTGCGCTTGGTACGGATTCGTTTAAACAGGTCAAAAATATGGGAACGCATGGGAGCCATCCCCGCCCCGCCGCCGATGAATATCATCTCTGCATCCGTGTCGCGGGCAAAAAACTCGCCGTAAGGACCCGAAATGGTGACTTCGTCCCCGGGTTTAAGGCCAAAAATGTACGAGGACATGATGCCCGGAGGAGTTCCTTCGGGAGCACGCGGGGGCGGCGTGGCAATGCGCACGTTGAGCATGATGATGCCCTTCTCTTCGGGGTAATTGGCCATCGAATACGCGCGCGTAATCTCTTCATCGCAATGAGATTCCAGATCCCATAAGCCGTATTTATCCCAATCCTCGCGAAACCGCTCTTCGATGTCGAAATCTTTGAAACTCAGGGTGTGAGGGGGACACTCGATTTGAATATAGCCGCCGGCACGAAACGGCACCTCCTCCCCCTCGGGCAACTCGAGGACAAGCTCCTTGATAAATGTGGCCACGTTCCGATTAGACCGTACCTTACACTGCCATTTACGAATGTCGAAAATCTCGGCCGGAACCTCGATTTTGAGGTCGTTCTTCACTTTGACCTGGCAGGAAAGCCGCACGCCCTCGCGGGCTTCTCCGCGCGTGATGTGAGTCTCCTCGGTGGGAAGCATGGCGCCGCCGCCTTCACGCACCTTCACCTTGCAAACCCCGCAGGTGCCTTTACCCCCGCACGCGGAAGGAATATAGATGTGCTCATTCGCCAAGGTGGCCAAGAGGGAATTCCCCGCTTGAACCTGAAGCGTTTTCTCCGGGTCATCATTGATCTCAACGCTCACCTCGCCACTGCTCACCAGCTTGGACTTGGCAAACATCAAAATCACCACCAAGCTGAGGATGACGATGTTGAACATCAGCATGCCAAGGAGAATGATCTGCATAACCTCAAATTCCTAGCGTTATTACAAGCTTTCGGACCCGGTTCTCTTACAATTGGATGCCCGAAAAAGCCATAAAACCGATGGCCATCAAGCCCGTTAAGATAAAGGCGATGCCCAGACCGCGCAGTCCCGGCGGTACATTACTATATTTCATGCGCTCACGAGCAGAAGCCAGCGCAAGGATAGCAAGGGCCCACCCTACGCCCGACCCCAAACCGAAAACCGCGCTCTCAGCAAAGGTATAGTCCCGTTCGACCATAAACAAGGATGCCCCCAAAATGGCGCAGTTCACCGTAATGAGCGGCAGGAACACCCCCAAGGCAACATACAGCGTCGGTACGTACCGGTCCAGCGTCATTTCAAGCAGTTGCACCATCGCGGCGATGGTGCCAATGTACGTCAGAAATCCCAGGAAGGACAGATCGACGTCGCTCAAACCGGGCGATAACCAGGATAGCGCGCCTTTACGCAGCAAATAGTTGTAAATGAACTGGTTCATGGGAACGGTGATCCCCAGCACGAAAATCACCGCAATGCCCAACCCCACAGCGGTTTCCACCTTTTTGGAACACGCAAGGAAGGTGCACATGCCCAGGAAGAACGCCAGCGCCATGTTCTCGATGAAAACCGCCTTGGTGAAAAGGCTTAAATAATGTTCCACGTTAAGCATTGGGCTAGCTCTCCTCCTGTTGTTCCGGTTTCCAGGTGCGCAAAGCCCATATGAGAAGACCAATTATGAAAAATGCGCTCGGAGCAAGAAGCATAAGACCGTTGGGCTCGTACCAGCCCCCATCGCGCTTCAAGGATAGCAATTGGTAACCAAACAGGCTGCCGCTTCCCAGAAGCTCCCGGAAAAATCCCACTACCAACAGGATCAAACTGTACCCCAAACCATTGCCGATGCCGTCAAGAAAACTCGTCTTCGGGCCGTTCTGCATGGCAAACCCCTCGGTCCGGCCCATGACGATGCAGTTTGTGATGATAAGACCGACAAAAACCGACAATCGTTTACTGATATCGAATAGATACGCGCGCAAGAACTGGTCTACGATGATCACAAGCGATGCAATGATGGTCATTTGCACGATAATGCGGATGCTGTGGGGAATGCCCCCCCGGATGACACTTACAGAGAGATTCGCGAAAGTTGTCACGAATACCAGCGCGGCACACATCGTGATAGCCGTATCCAGCTTAGTCGTCACCGCCAATGCCGAACAGATACCCAGCACCTGCAACCCGATTGGATTGTTGTTGAATAGGGGGTCCAGCAATATCCTGCGTTCCGCTTTGCTCAGTCCTATTGCCATCAGGCTGCACTCCCTTGATTACGGAATTGCTCCAAGAACGGCTTGAATCCGTCATCACTCAGCCAAAACTGAACCAAATCGCTTACGCCGCGGCTTGTCAGCGTTGCCCCGGACAAACCATCCACCTCATACGGGGCTTCCTCGGGCGGACCGGCCTGGCCCTTGATCACATGGATTTCAGGATTCCAATTTTCGTCATAGGCTTTGCGGTCTTCCCACTGAGCCTTCCATTTGGGGTTGTCCACTTCTCCGCCCAAACCGGGCGTCTCACCGTGTTCGTAAAAGGTGAGCCCGTGAATGGTCCGGCCATCCTTGTCGAGGGCCAGGAATCCATACATCGTAGACCACAGCCCTTTTCCGGTAATAGGCAAAACGACTTGATCCACGGTTTCGCCTTCCAAAACGTAGTACACAACCGCATATTTGGGGAGCGTCGTAATGCGTGCCCCATTATCAGGCGGAGCCGGCACACTGAGGTCGGGGTTGGTCCGGGCTTCGCGTGCATCGTAGGTACGCGGGTCTAAGCCCACTTCATTCTGAAACTCCTCCGCCGTAAGGGCTTGGCCGGTTTCCAGGTTTACAAACCGTTTTTCGATGGAGGCCTCGAACCGGCGTTGCACCTCCGCGGCGGATAGGCTCTCGCCTCTTTCGGCAAGCCCGGTCACGCGCAAAACTTGCTGCTGGCGTTCAAGCAACTTGTTACGTTCCTGCGGTCCTTGCAGAAAATAGGCGGACGACGACACCAGCACCGCGCATACGACGCAGACGGCAGCGGCAAACCCAAGGGTATATAACGCTCCGCTATGCTGCATTACGCGCCAACCTCCTCTTGATATTCGCCCGGACCACGTAGTGATCAATGGTCGAGGAGAACATATTCATAAATAATATGGACAGCATCCAACTTCCTGCATACGCGGGGTTCACCTCGCGAATGAGGATGCCCAAAAAACCTATGAGAAAGCCGTAGATGTAACGGCCTTTATCGGTATACGGCGCGGAAACAGGGTCCGTTGCCATAAACACGATGGCAAAGGCAAATCCACCGACGACCAAATGCCAGTGAACCGGCACGGCAAAAGGCGAAGCAGCGTCCCTGGCAAATGCGTTGAAGAGCAACACGGTGACCCCCGAGCCTACGAGCCCCCCGAGCATGATGCGCCAGGAAGCCACGCCCGTTGCAATAATAATAATGGCTCCAATGATGCAGAACAGCGCCGAGGTTTCGCCCATCGAGCCGGGTTCAAGTCCAATAAATGACTCCCACCAGGTAACCCCCCCCCGCACTTCGCTGATACCGTTGCGCAGGCCCTCCATGCCCGATTCTTTCATCACGGCAAGCCATGTGGCGCCACTGTAACCGTCGGTACTGGTTTGCGCCGCGATCCAGACCTTATCGCCGGAGATTTCCGCGGGATACGCGAAATAGAGGAAGGCGCGGGCGGTCAGGGCGGGATTGAAGATATTCATGCCCACGCCGCCAAACACTTCCTTCCCGATAATGACCCCGAAAAGAATCCCGACCGCCACCTGCCACAACGGAATCGTGGCCGGCAGAATCAGGGGAAAAAGCGCGCTTGTCACGAGGAATCCTTCGTTAACCTCGTGTTTACGTACGATGCAGAAAAGCACTTCCGCGGCCCCCCCGGCCGCGAGCGTCACGAGGTAGACGGGGATAAAGAACAGCGCACCGTAAACTATACACGTGAAGAACCCGCCATTTACGAGATCGAAGTTAAGGGCGTTAAATACGCTGGTTTGCCAACCTTCCCACATGCCTGCGCCGCGCTGCACGGCGAGTTGGGCCTGGTACCCGGTGTTGTACATGGCCATAAACATGCACGGAAGCAGGGCGATAACCACGGTAATCATGATGCGCTTGAGATCGGCGCCGTCACGAACATGGGGAGCGTTTCGAGTAACTTTACCCAGAGAATACAGGAAGGTGTCGGTGGCCTCCCACAAGGGAAACAACACTTCGAGCTTGCCGCCTTTCTCGAAATGCTTGGCCTGTTTGTCCAGGATTTTCCGTAAGGCTTTCATTACCCTTCCTTCTCAATAATATCCAGATTCTCTCGAAGAATGGGTCCGTAGACATATTTCGAGGGGCACACAAAGGTGCACAAGGCAAGGTCCTCCTCATCGAGTTCGAGACAACCGAGTTTTTCCGCTTCCTCGATGTCATGGACGATGAGTGCCCGCAGCAGGTACGTCGGTTGGATGTCCATGGGCATCACGCGCTCGTAGGTGCCCACGGGAACCATAGCGCGTTCCGCGCCGTTGGTGTTGGTCGTAAACGCAAAACGTTTCTTCGGAAACAAACGGGACGCAAAGAGGTTTAACACCGAAAACGTCTCCATCCCCGGCATCATCCATCCTAGAACCTGGCGTTCGCGGCCTTCTTTTACAGCACTGATTTGATGATGGCGCAACCCGAGATACCCGAGAACACCCCCCTGCGCCTGCCTGCCTGTCAACACCGACCCCGAAACCACTCGCACGTCGCCCTCGAGCAACTGGTCCGCAACGAGGTCATCGGTCGAAGCCCCAACACGGGTCTTCAGCAAACGCGGTTCCTTTACCATGGGACCAGTCAACGAAATAACGCGTTCCACGTCCAGCTTACCCGTCGAGAAAAGCCGTCCAATCGAGACGACACTCTGATAATCGATATACCAGACCATCTTTTCGCGGTGTACCGGGTCCAAAAGATGAATGTGCAAGCCGGGAAGACCCGCGGGATGGGGTCCCTCAAATTCCTCGACGGTAACGCCGTGGTTTGCTGAGGCCGGGATATCCGCGCCCGTTTGTTTGCACAAGTAGGTGGGGCCTTCAGTAAGCCGCGCCACCACAAGAAGTCCCTTCTCAAAATCCTGTTCTTTGCCTTCGAGTGCTTTCTCGACCGACGGCGCCAAGGGATTTGTATCGATGGCCGTAACAAAAATCGAATGGGGTGTCGTGTCAATTGCCGGCACTTTCCCGAACGGCCGGGTTCGTAACGCCGTCCAAAGCCCCGACTCGACCAACAGGTCAACCAGCTCCTGGCGCTTCAGCGTGGCGGGGTCCTTGTCCGTAAACGATTCAAAAGCGGCATAATCGTCATCCGTCATCGTGCCGGCCCGCTCGTTTTCACTTAGTTTGATGACGACAGTCTGTAGGGCGCGGCGCTCACCCCGGTTGATCGCGATCACGGTGCCGGCGCCGGGAGCCGTATAGCGAACGCCGGGAGTTTTCTTGTCCTCGAAAAGAAGTTGGCCGCGCTGTACGGCGTCCTCCTCCTGAACATACATGGTAGGGCGCATGCCGGGATAGTCGGCAGCCACAATGGCTACATGCCCGGGCTGTGCCGCCGGCTCGACTTCCTGCCGGGGCTCGCCTGCGATTGGCAAATCCAACCCTTTTCTGATCCTATGTACAGCCATGTGCTCGACCAATCCCTCTTCGACGATATCTAAACCGTTAGATGCTCGTGAATTTTGTCATGGATAGCAAAAACATACGTTCCTATCCAAAGCGCGTTTTGCTGGAATTAGGATTCACGGCAAAATAAGTCCCGAGATTTTGCCACAACGGCACATCGGATTCAACTTTTCACCCGTTCCGAAATCACCGGATAAGCCAAACCAAATCAGAACTGGGCAAATCACGCAGCCTGGCAATACCGCTCGAACCGCTCTGAGTTTTCTGACAGAATGTAGCGCCTGACCTCGTGTCAGGCGTCTTGGCCCCGGACGCCTGACACGAGGTCAGACTACATCCGGATTGTCTAAAATGTCGTTTAGGGAAACGCCAAAGCACGAGAATTCTCCCTGCCCCAATCTCACCTGATGGGTGTCCGAAAAGATCGAGTTTCCTGGCGTTTCTCAGGCATTTCTCTTTAATTCACCACTATTACCCGGCGATTGGCACCGTTTTGTCGTCAACCAACGACAGAGATCTCGCTAGAGAAAAATTAAAACAATCTCGCACGGGGTCACGGAGGCCACAGAAGCCTTTTGGAGAAGCGCATTTACTTCTCCCCCGCTCCTCCGTGTTCACTGTGTCTCGGTGTGGTGTACTTATCGTTGGAACGCGGGAAGGTCCCTCTGCACTCGCGGGGTATCTGCAGTCGAAATGGATTTACGGCTTGGGTGCGCGGCTATCCGCCTCACCGGGTCAAAAACACCGACTGGCTCGCTATAAAAAAGCCAGAAATTCCTCAGGAGATAGTCCAGCATCCCGAACAATGCCCCCCATGGTATAGGCATTGATGGGATTGTTCCGTGGAACCGTTAAAATTCGAAGGCCATCACTCATTACGATGTGCTTGCCCTGTCGAAGAATGCGAAATCCCGCCTTTTCCAAAGCTCGAACGGCGTCCTTGTGATTGATGCCGGCAATCTTCGGCACAGTTCAGCCTGCAATCTCGATTTCACGAACGATGGAGTCCTTGAGAAGTTCATCGCGGGCAGCGAGATACTCTTGAATTGCATCCTGGATATTCTCCAGTGCTTCTTGCTCTGACGCGCCCTGTGACCAACAGCCCGGAAGCCCGGGAACAGATACGCTTAACCCCTCTTCCGTTTCATGTAACGCGATCTTGTATTTCATCGCGATTTCTCCCGATCGAAACCTTGACGTTTTTCAGCACTAACTATACCACAGCACGTGCCCTCGGCGGGCACAGAGCACCATCAAAAAGCCCGCTAAAGCCTGGTCACGCAGAGAGGTCCTCTGCAATCGAAATGGATTTGCGGGTTCGGTACGCGGCTATCCGCCTCACCGGGTCAAAAACACCGACTCGATCTGTGTCCAGCTCATGTAGACGCCGACGTAGAGACTCAGGGCGATGGCGAAGAGGTCGACGGCGACCACAATGCGCCCTTTCCAGGACTGCAGCGACCACCGAAAATAGCCCATGTCGCGGCGGGTCACACGCCAGAGCATCACGAGACCGATCACGGGAAATACGAGCGACAAAAACGCGGTAAAGACAAGCATCTGGTACACGGGGTTGATACGCAAGAGCAAAAGCAAGGTGCTCGGGATGAAAAACAGTACCAGACACACCCGCATGGGTTTGGAGTCGAGTTTGATGGGCAAGTTGAAAATATCGAGCAGGGCGTAACATCCGCAGACCCACCAGCCGACCCCAGCGGTCCATGCCGCGAGGAATAGTCCCGCCATAAACAGCGTCGTGCTGAGGCGTCCGGCAAAAGGCTCCAGCAGAATCGACAGGTCCATATAATTGCGCGGGACAATGCCAAAGGGATGCAGGACCGCCGCGGCAGTAGCCATCAGGGGCAATGCCACGACACCGGCGGCAAGAATACCCCAGCCGTAATCGAGCCGGGCGCGATGGAGGATGTTGACCTTGCCCTGGAGACTCTCCGAAAACCACCGGCGCTCGATCATGGTGTAGGGATAGATGAGGATAAGCCACGCGTTGATAATGCTGCCCGCATTGGACGACATCAGGTTCTCCCAGTCCTTCCCGGGTGCGTTAGGAATGAGACCGACTGCGGCGTCCTTCCAATTGATGCCAACCATGAAAGCGGAACCGAAGAAACAAATAATGAGCGTGATGAGCCCGAAAACGAAGACGTGCTCGAGCCGTTTATAGGCCCCCGTAAGCAGAAATATAAACCCGCAAATTGCTGCCAGCGCGCCGCCGGCTTCGATAGGCACCCCGGGGGCAAAGCCCGTGACCACCATCGCGCAGGCACTCCATTGGTTGTACGAACCGAACGTCGCGCACACCACCACCGCAAGAAACATGTACACGGTGAATACAGGATGCACGTCCTTGAACATGGACATGGGCGTGCGCCCGAACCGCAGGAAATAGCGGACCGACATGTCGATAAGCGCCCAGGCAGCGATCCCGAGGACAAAATAGGTCCACCACAATTTGTATTCGAACAGCGCGCCCATGTTGGTGGCAACGGTGATGTCGCCCGTACCGATATAGAACGACGCAATGACGGACCCCGTGCCCAGAAGCAGAAACGACCGCCACCCCAATGGCGCAGGTTTCAGGCTCCACGGCTCGACTCGATTACGCGTATGTTTTTCCCGGTCGGCCATCACGGTTCCTCGTGTACCCAGGCGGGTACATCGGTCGGCTCGGTAAGGGGCGCACTCGCGCGTTTCCACGCGCCCGGAACAGCAAACCGGCTGATGACCAACGCAAACACCAGGCAAAACGCCAAGGCCACGCCCACCGGGAGATACAACGCCCATTTCCCTGGATTAACTGCCGCTCCGCGGATGGTCTGCAGGGCAAAGGCTATTCTTCTCTCCTCAGGGGTCTCTTCTGCCACGATGCACACCTCCAAGGGATACTCCTGTAGAGGAAATCCGTGCAGCGCGGTGATCCCCGTGATCGCCGTGCGGGCTGTCGCATGGGCAGGCACCGTCACGGCGCCCACTAAGGCATCCACCGGAATCGATGCAGCGCCCCAGTGGCCGAAATGGTCCCGGTACGCTTCAGGAACAATCAATTCCACCTTTCGCTCGACGGGTTCCGCGGTTGTATTCTCGAATACAACGAGGATGTTGATATCCTGTTTTTGCCACGTCCAATCGGGGGCATAAACCGTAAATTCGGTTTTGCCGAGTTCCCCCGATTGCACAAGCGCCGCGGCGGAAAACGCCATGCTCAGAGTCAACGCCACCATTGCAAGCATTGTCCGTGTCATGGTCCCGCTCCCTCTTCCAACGCGCTCCACCCCCATAACACGACGTCATGCGGGGGCCGTGTTCCATTGACAAAAGGCGACGGTAGTTCGCCCCGCTGCAACTGCACGTTATCGATCCACAGTTTCCCGGCGCTGTTGTTAAAAGCGAACCCGACCCGCCACTCCACCACACCCGTCGGAATATCCTCGTGGAAATCGATCTTAGCCGCCACCAAATGCCAATCGCGTGAGTATTCAATACGCTTCAGCGTTTTCCACGTAAAATCCCCACCGCGATTCGTCGCAACCAGCACCACCTCTGCTACAAGCCGCGGCTCTTCGAAGGTGGCGTAATTGACGTGCTTCACCATGGCGGAAAAGATCAGAGGCTCACTCTTCCGCGATTCGGCTGAATAAGGCACGTCGAAAAACAAATTGGGCTGCCGCCCGCTCGGTTCGGGTCCTATCAGCAGGCCCGCATGGTCGCCTTCATAGGCATCACTGGAGAGCAATTCACGAACGTTTCCCCGGATAAAGCTACCGCCCTCTTCGCGTACGCCCGCCACCGCGGGACGACCGGCGCCGGCGTTTTCAAAATCTCCTCCCACGATAAGATTCGTTGCCGGGGCAGGAATGCGGTAAAGCACGGCCTGGCCGTAATCACGGCGGGTCGCCTCTAATCGCCCGAGCAAGGACTCGAATTCCGCCCCAATCGTTGCCGGTACCAGCGGCTCGTAACGCGCTCCCACGGCCCATATCGCAGCATTAGGGTGCTTCCGCGCAAGTTCTGCCAGTTCAATAGGCGTTGTTACACGGTCCGGTTCGATCAGGCACAACGCCGCACACGTTTGAAACCGCTCGCGGTAAAATTCCGCGCACCAGTCGGTGGTCCACTCGAGGTCCGAAGGACGCACATAGACAATTCGGTCGCCGGGGCGCAGGCCGTCCGCCGTCTCCCGCATGAGGCGTTTCCAATCCCACCGGGGCGTTTCCTCGTAATAGCGTCCGAGCGACGCGTACGCCGAGACGCCCAAAATCGCGAGGACCGCTAAACTCGCTATGGCCTGGCCGGCCGCTATCATATCCGGTCCATGAGTCGCTCGAAACCTGCGCCAGAGCGCGGCCCCGCCATCGCCCAGGGCGCAAACGCCCGTGCCGGCGGCGATGGCCAACAGAGGCAGCAACGGTATGAAGTACCGCGCCGCATAGAAATGTCCGGCGGGAAATATGAAAAAAGGCAGCGGTACCAAAACCACGCTCGCCAGAATCATCGCCGCCATAAGAACACGTCGGGCCAGAAGCCAGGCAATACCAAGAAAACCCAGAGTGATCAGCGTCGCCGCCGCAAGGGTATTCGGATTGCCGAATAGCTCTCTCCCATAGGCAAGGTATTGACTTACATGCAGCCGCTCGGGACGTTCTACGGGCCTCGTGGAGGCTCCTGAACTATCACCCTCTTGACCGGTCGGCTCCTGCACTGGCGTCGGGCTGCTGCCGAAAACTCTGCGCACCATGGTCCAGGGAACGTTGCCTTGCCGAATCCAGACAGGCACGAATACCCCCGCCAGGACAAGACCGCATAGAACCAGAGCGCCCACGGCCCGGTATTTTCCCTTTCCCAAAGCCGCCAGTCCCGCGCCCGCCATCATGGCGCCGAGGAAGGGTACAAACATGATATGGTTGGCGATCCCGATTCCCGAAGCCGCCAATACGCCGAGCCAGCGCCATTTCCCGCCGCGCAAGACCGCCGCTCGGAGCGCCCACGCCGTCAGCACCGCGGTCAACGCCATCACGCTGTAATAGCGCATTTCCTGGGAATGTTCGACGTGAAACGCCGACACGGCCACCAGAAACGCGGCCACAAAGGCAGCCGTACGTCCGCTGACTTTTCGGGCCAGTCCGTACGTGCATCCGACGCCGGCCAGTCCCGCGAGCAAGCTGGGCAAACGCAGAAAAACCTCGCTCGACCCGTAAGGCAGCAGGAAATGCATGATGAGCATGTAGAACGGGTAAGAACGATGCAACACATCCACAATCGAGCGGCCTGCGTGCCTGCAGGTGATTACTTCGTCAAGCCACAAGCTCTTATCGAGCTTGTATACGCGTAGTGCCAACGCCAAAGCAATGAGAAGACCAAGAGTGACCACTTCTGCCATGGTCCTCCCGCCGCCCGATGCCGCCTCTGCACTTTCTCGGTGGTCAGATTTCAAAATGCTCCCTGTTTACTAAAAACACAGGTCTCTGCTAAATCGTAAGATGATGTATAGGGACTGACGCCTG
>JAWODE010000180.1:0-2573 GCA_046483455.1 Candidatus Hydrogenedentota bacterium
GGCAGCGCGGGTACGTTCGCGAGAGGGGATGCATATGAGGCAACGGCGCCAGTCTTTGCGCGTGGCCGTAACGGTCATTGTTGCCATTGCAGTGATCATCTTCCTGCGCGTATGGTGGCAAGTGGAAAGTCCCGTGCCCCGCTCACACCAACGAGTCGAGGCTTCTGAATCGCCGTCCGCCGTCGAAACCACGCCGAAAGTCGATGAGCCAAGCAAAACCCGAGACCGGCCTACGCCCGCGGAAAACGCCCCGGCATCCGAAGAAGTCCCCCCGCCGCTCGCCATCTCCGGTTGCGTTCGTGATACGTTTGGCAAGCCCCTACGCGGGGCCGTTGTCGCGTGCGCCGGAGACGACGGGAAAGAGACGCGCACCGACCGCGAAGGCCGCTACCGCATCGTGGGCCTTCCCGACCACATCTTCGCCATGTCCGCGAGCCATCCAGCGTATTTCCAGGAACAGAAGGCGTTTGTCGCGGCGGGCACGGAGCGTGTGGATTTCGAGCTGAGCATCCGCGCCTCGCTCGAGATTCAGGCTGTGCGCAGCGACACGCAGGACCCCTTGCCGTATTACCTCGTCAACTTTCATCACACGGCGGAGGCGCCCCGTTCCGTAGCGGGCCGGGATGGATGCGGAGCCAAGGTCCGGGACCCGGCAGGGAGCATCACCATACCCGACCTCGAGCCGGTCGCCGGCGTACTGCGTGTCTGGCAGGAAGGTTACGCGGAACAGAAAATCGCGTTGTCGGCCGAAGAACTGATGAATACCCCCCACAGCATCAGGGTGGCCCTCGAGCCTTCGCGGGAAGGCCTCGAGGGAATCGTTGTGAACACCCGCCGCGAGCCCATCGTGGGAGCGTACATCCTCAAAGACAACATGTCCTGGGCGGATGACGTGCCCGGTAAAGCGGAAACACAGACCGGACGCGACGGCCGGTTCCGAATTGACGCGCCGGAGGAACCGAGACAAGACATCATCGCCTGGCATCCCGATTACGCACCTGGCTATGTCACCGTCTACCACGACATCTCGCCCCGTGAATTGCTGCGCATTGTCCTGCAAGGCATGGCAACGGTCCGCGGCCGTGTGACTCTTGATGGAGAGCCTTTGGAAAAGTGCCACGTCGTGGCGTTCTTCAAAGGCGAGCAGGCGTTGGATGAAAACGGTAAACACACCGATGCGGAAGGCCGCTACGAGTTGCGCGGGTTGCCTCCGGGCCTGGCCCACGTCGAGGCGCGCGTGGACCCTAAGGATTGGGGAGGCAACGGCGCTGACATCGCCCAAACCGCCGAACTGGTCGAGGGTGAGACGACTTTTCTGGATTTCGATCTGCAACGCGCAACGGGCGTGCTCGAGGGCCGGATACTCGCTACGTCGGGCACCGTCGAAGAGGCGGAGATGTGGCTCACCCTCGAAACAGACCAGGGCAGCGCGAACTACGACGTGACCGCGCACGACGACGGCGCCGGAGGCAAATACTACCGGTTGGAGGGCGTGCTGCCGGGGAAAGGCGTTCTCCTCGCCGCAACAGCCAGTGAATCCGATTCCATAGTCGGCCACATCACGCAAGAAGCGGTGACGATCCCTCCCGGGGGGCATGTGGTGCAAGACATCGTCCTGGACGGAACCTGCGCTCTTACCGGGACGGTCACCAATCGCCCTGATTTTGACATCATCGGCGTTGCAGTGCTCAAAGGCGAGTCGTCAATGACGTCCTACGATATCGTTGTCAGGTTTATGGATGAGGACCCTGAATTCTGGCGCATTCTGGCCAGCTTGACGATCATCACGGGCCCGATTTTTGGGTCCGGCCTGGAAAATCCCTCCGGCGCCTATGTCCTCGATACGCTCGAACCTGGAAGGTACACCGTCGTGGCCATCGGACTCGCCGACGATTCGCTTTCTTCCGACCGCGCTTACATTACCCTCAGGGATGGCGCTACCGAAACCATGGATTTCACCCTGCGGGAGGAATTCCACGCAGCGCCATGAAGAAAGGCGGACGTGTCCGTCCGCGGTGGTCTTATGGACGGGCTGGACAGCCCGTCCTCCGTTGCCGGAACGGAGACCACACGCAGGCCCGCGTGGTCGGAAGAGTGTCGCGGTCGGAAACCGCGACACAGCGAGGGAGAGGGCAGGGGTCCAGTCCGAAGAGCCCGCGTCGGCGGGCGTGGACTCCGAACGCGGCAGTTTGGTTGCGGCTATGTCGTCCGTGTTCGTCCGTGTCCGTCCGTGTTTGTCTGCCTCAGGTGTAAAAGAAATAGACCGTGGCATTACAAGGTCGGTCGGCGCGCACGCGCACCCAATGCGCGGAGAAACCGTCCGGGAACTCGTGGTGAACGCAGTGCCCCGGCAGGATAACCCACGAATCGCAAAAGCACCATGTACCATTGCCGAGGAAATCCACCTCGAGCGTGAACGCCACCTTTTCATCGCTGTCGTGAGTGATGTGCACGCATTTTTTGTCGAAGCCGGTCATGAGGAAGGGGTCGGACGGCTCGTCGGGCGTCACGGGGGCATCCCACCAGGGTCCGCCCCAGCCCTTGGGCTTGCCCATGGACCAGAGATCGTCGAT
>JAWODE010000219.1:0-3028 GCA_046483455.1 Candidatus Hydrogenedentota bacterium
CTCAGCATAAATCTGTTCGTCATGCATCGAGACAACCAGTGACTTTGTTTCTGGCGCGAGGCTGGGGAGGAGTTTTAGCAACTCGAGCCCGTTGGCGTTTTTTAACACGATGTCGACAATCACCAAATCGGGTTGCTCCATCTCGAGCGCTTTGACTGCTTCATCTAATTCTTCCGCTTCGCCGCACACGGTAATGTCGGGTTCATGGTTGATCAACTGGGTGAAACCACGGCGTACGATGGGGTGATCATCCACTACCAGGACGCGGTATTGTTTTTGCGGGTCAGTCATTGTCATTGTGATTGCCCTCATCTTGCGTTTTTTTCATTGTTCCTGTGCGGAAAAGGCATGATACCTCCGTTCCGCCACCGAACCGCCGTTTGACCACGAAGCTGGCGTCCGCCATTCTGGCGCGGTGCTCCATCAAGCGCAAGCCCATGCCGCTTCCTTCGTGCATGGGTAGTGGAAGCCCTTTGCCATTATCCTCTATTTGAAGAAGTTTTCCTACCCCTGTCTCTATAAGCATGATCCGAATCTGAGTGGCTTCGGCATGTTTGACCGCATTGCTGACGGCTTCCTGAGCGATTCGATAAAGGTGCTCGGCCTGAGCCGGACTCGAGACCAATACCGAATCGTCACTCTCGAACAGGCATTCAATCCCCGTCATCCGCTCAGTGTGTTCGCCCAGTTTTCGCAAAGCGTTGGCCAGACCCCCCGCTTCCAAATCGACGGGACAAGCGCCGCGCGCGAGGGTGCGTGTATGGTTAATGGCCTGTTTGATGAGGTCGGCGATTTCGGCTACCTCGGCTGCCTCGGGTGCGTTTTTTTCAGCAAGGGTTTGGGCCAGTCCCCGGCTCAAAAATAGGATACCCGTCAAATGCTGTCCCAATCCGTCGTGCAAGTCGCGTCCAATTCGCCGTTGTTCGCGGGAACTGATTTCCAGCAGTTCTTTCTCGAGGAGTTTGCGCTCGGTTACGTCCTCGGCAAATCCGGCAAACCGATAGGCTTTGCCGGCGCGGTTTCGAATAGGAAAGCCCTTATGAACGAGCCAACGCGTTGCACCGTCCGGTTGCACGATCCGGAACTCGATATCGCCTTCATGAAACTCGTCGGCGAGAGACTTGGCGAGCCGCTCGCGGTCGTCGGGATGCACCGCGGCAAGAAAGGCAAGGGGGTCCGCGTAGAGCTTCTCGATGCTCACCTTGCACACCTCAGCGAAGGCGGGACTTACATACAACGCGTGGCCAAAGTCCGCCGTGGCCAGCCAGAACATGGCGTGACTGCTGCCCACCAACTGCCGAAAACGCTCCTCGCTTTCGCGAAGGGCTTCCTCGGCGCGTTTACGACTGATGGCGCCGGCAAATACTTCGGCGAGTAGCAGAATCAGGGCGCACAGGGCTTCATCCCATTCGTAGCCTTCTCGCATGACTTCGAAGCCCACGTAACCGGCCGGATACCCCCGGTCCATCATGGGGGCCATCAGGAGAGACCGGGGAGGGCCCAGGCCGAAAAAGTCTCGTTCCTCCTGCGCGTCCGGTGGCAGGTCGGCAAAGTGCGAAAAGCGGATGCATTCCCGGTTGCGAAGTTGCCCCATGATCCAGGGAAAGCACTCGAGCGATTGCTCCAGCCGGTCTGTAATGGATGGAGCGGGTCCAGTGATGCCCCAATCGAACCGGTCGAGCAAATGTTTGCCGTCCCTCGAAAGCAGGCCTATGCCGATGTGGTCGACCCCGATGGTTTCGCCGATTTGGCGAATGGCCTCGTCGATCGCCTCATCAATTTGATCGGGTTGGAGGTTGATGAATCGCGTGGCGGTGGCCGTCAGCAGTTTTTCCATACTGAGATGTTGCTGGAGGCGTCTCTCCGCTTCCCGGCGGCGCGTGATGTCTCGGCTGATTCCCACAAAACCCACGGGGTGGTTCTGATGATCCAGTACTACGCTGGTGTTGACTTCGACGGGAAGGACCTGCCCGTCTTTGGTCAGGCAGTCGTATTCCACGGAAAATTTGTTGCCCTGAGCAATGCAGGCCGAGATTTCGCGCAAAGCCCGTTCGCGGTCGTGAGGTGCGATGAGATCGACAACGGTTTCACGCGCGCGGCAGAGTTCATCCACGCTCGCGTACCCCAGTTTTTCCGCCCCGATCGCGTTTATGACACGGATTCTGCCCGAAAGGTCGAAAAAAGTGATGCAGTCGGGAGCGGCATCGACGAGAATATGGGAAGCGGCGCTTTGCGAGTCGCGCACCTGTGAGAACATGGAGCCTTGGGGGGCCTCTCGAATCCGCAGCATCAGATAGGGAGGCACTTTCGGTCCGCCTTTTGCAAAAAACAAGCGCGCAAAGCCCGAAAAGGAGGAGCCGTCGGCTTTGGAGTGTTGCGTTTCTATCGAGACCGCTCCATCGGTGCGCGCACGGGATATATACTCGTTCCATTTCCCGGATTGAGGTAAAAGAAATTCCTCAAGCGGGCGGTTGCACACGGATTCGTTGTTTGAGCCGTGCATATCCGCAAAGGGTTTGTTGGCGTATTCGATGATGGTGGTTTCCGAAAGCAGGCAAAGGCCCTCGCTGGCGCAATCCGCCGCCTGCGCCAGCATTACGGCCCGTTTCCCTTCTTTTTGCGCAGCCACGAGAGCTTGCTCGTATGCCGCAAGCCTGGACCGTACCTCAGGAGATGCTTCCTCGAGTGCCGCGGCGCTATTCACAGGGTCCGCCATCCGCACTTCCTCAGAAAAATAAGACGCTTATGCCCCGCATGTTCTTCAGCTACCACTCTTCAATCCCGCTACCAAAGCCGGTATCACTATAGTAGAGTTCCCCGCGCGAAGCAAGCGCTATCCCAAATCGCCGGATAACTCGACGGAACATCCCCGATGCCGGTGCCGTTGGAAACGGTACTGCACGGAGGTCTACGGTTGCACGCATCTCTGGAGCGCCAACGGCGCGAAATATACCAGGCTGGGCTGAAGGCCCAGGAAAACGATATCACTACAAGAAAACGGGCTGAAAGCCCGTAACATCCACAGGTC
>JAWODE010000281.1:0-4410 GCA_046483455.1 Candidatus Hydrogenedentota bacterium
CCATCGACGGCTATAACCTCCTCATCACCACTGAAAGCATCCTCTCTAATGGGGTCCTTTTACGAGGCCGCGACGGATGTGTGCGCGATATGGCCAGCGTCCATGGTTCTTACAGAAAGGTCGCCGAGACCGGCCCCGCAATCCAACTCATGGGCGAGACTTTGGCGGCATGCGCTCCAAAAACGGTTTCCTGGTTCTTCGACAAGCCGGTCTCGAACAGCGGCCGGCTCAAGGCAATAATGGCCAATGCCGCTGAACAAGCCGGATGGGAGTGGGATATCCGGCTCATCAACAAGGTGGACCAAAAAGTGAGTTTAACAGACGGCATCGCCGTTTCATCAGACGGCTGGATTCTCGACCGGGCGGAACGCTGGTGTAACCTCACCGAACTGCTCCTGGAACGCACCGGCGCAGCCGATCGGGTCATTGACCTGCGTTTGGAACCTCAAGCAGGACTCAATTCCGACAGCGCTTGATCGCTGAGCGGTGGAAATATCCGTCCCACACTGAGCGGCCCCCCACTGAGGCGTTGACAGGCAAAGCCCCCGCTCGTAACAATAAAAAGGCTACAACAGTGGTCATAAGGACACCATCATGGACGTTGCTTCGATCGGGAAATGGATTGTCTTTCTGGGTCTCGGACTCATAGCCGTGGGTGCAGCCGTATGGCTGCTTGCCAAAGCGGGCATCCCATTGGGCCGTCTTCCCGGCGACATCCATGTAGAAGGCGATCGCTCGTCATTTCACTTCCCTATCGTCACGTGCATTGTAGTGAGCATCGTGCTCACTATCATTGTGAATATCGTCCTCAGGTTTTGGACAAAATAAACGCGAGGATGGGGGCAACCCACGCCCGCTTTGTATTGGGCAATGCGCTACCGCCGTTACGCTTCCTCGACTACTTTCCAGCCGGCGGCATCGGCCAAAGCAAACACCGGCTCTTTGAGATCGCCATAGAACGTAACGCGGTGCCAGCTCCACTTGTCCCACATAGTGAAAAGCTTTTCGATATCACCCACGGGCTCGGCGCAAAGTTTGGTGCGGCATGCGCGATCATCCGGGTCGTTCGCGACCGCTTTGCCTTGGTGGAAAATCACTTCTTTCCGGTTTGAATCGAGTTTCAACGAAGTCGTCATGTATCCCAAGGGCAGGATCGAACGGACACAAGCGCCCTGACGGTCTTCAGAATGGGTCAAAATCTCATACGGATTTGCCGGACCTTCCGGACCAAAGACCTTGTTCGAGGCCACGCAGTGCGCATAGATAATCTGGCGTTTTGCCGTGTCGATCACAGGGTCGGAAATGTACCCTGGGCGGCCCTGGGTCATTGCCGTAAAGGTCAACATGGTTGCTGTCGAGGCAATATCACATTCGCACGCCCCCACGAGACCTTGATTATTCAGCTCATGGAAACCCAGGCATGGATAAGCGTGGATATGCCCGCCATAAAACCCACCGAGACAGTTGATCGTGATGGCATTGGCATCGTATTTCTCCAAAACGGCCTTCTGGCCCAAGTACATGGCCGCCGATGTCTCCAGCGTTTCTCGCGATACGCCTTCGACCAACGCCGCATTCTTCTCCCAGTGATCAGCAACAGCACGCGCCTCGTCCTTGTCCGCCTTTTTCCAGGCCTCATTCACTTCGGCAAACGCAACCTTAATAATAGGGATTCCCAAAAAATCGCCGTCCGAACCGGACTCCTGATTGCGGACTGCTAGAATTTTGGATGCTTTCATGCGTTCAAGGCACTCGTTCGGCGACAGAACCTCGAGCGGGTAATCCTTACACGCGAGGTTTCCGGGCTTGGGCGTATTGTTCATACGTACCTGGGCTGTCGCGGCAACAAAGTCCTCGGGGGTACCGCCTTTGCGCACGACGTCAAAACATCGCACCGCCGCGATGAGATCATCCATATCCGACGACGCGACGAACCCTACATTGGGCGTATCGCTGCGCAAGAAACGCGCCGTGTATACCAGGAATCCGCCGCTCCCCGCGTACTTGAAGTCCGCATATAGCACAGGCTTCCCCGAGGTAGCAATCGTCTGGACGACCCGGTTCCAGCAGTTCATCTGGTAGACAAGATAACCATCGACGCCGTTTGCGCCGTCTTCCGCGAGGATTTTTTCGGCCTCTTCGGGACCGGTAGCCATAGTGGGCACAAATTCGTAATTGGGGCATGCCGACGCCAGGGCGCCGTTGATACGTTCCATGACGGGACGGAAATCAAAGCCTATATTCGGCCAATCGGGCTTGGGCTGCACCTCGGCATGCAGCGAATAAATGACGCGAATGCGCATTTTTTCGCTGCTTGGGGCAGCCATCTTGCCTTCCCTCTTCAAGGCAGCACAACCGCCCGCCCCGAGACATGCCGCGCAACCTGTTGCAATAAACCCACGGCGGCTCATTCCGGGCACCTTGCATCCAACAAGTCTTCGTGTGGTTTTCATGATGGCTCCCTCATGTGGTTCGCGCGGCGCATACACCCGCCGCGCTCCAGCGATCATTCCGTTCTGCTCTCCCGTTGGCAGCAGCGGGGTTTTACTGTATATCAGGTCCGCTTGCTTTTGCCACATCTGGTTGAGAACTCGGTGCCTCGCTCAATACTTCGGCTAGGCGTTGCCGGTAGTCGAGCAGAGCCTCCGGGTCGGGGTTGTAGTCGCTCGCAGCCGCGGCAACGCCGGCGGGAATATCGAGGAGCGCCCGGGCACGGGCTCGAAGTTCGGATGATACCTGGACATCCGCGGGGGAATCGGCCAACTTGCGGAGCAGCGTGAGATACGCATGGTCTTCGATGCCATCGCGCAAGTTTTCCAAGCGAAGCGATGGGTACAAGCGCCCTTCAGGGCCGGGATAGATAAGATTTCCCATGCCGTTCTTGCGCTTCCGAATGCCGGTGTGCATGTGATAAATATGGGCTTTCCAATCGCCTTCGGGCCAGCGGGGCTCCGCGTCGAGATTGGTTTTCCACTCGCGGTTGATGCACCAATACAAAACCCCCTCGAGATCGTACATATAACTCAACACGCCCAAAATGCGCGCGTCGAAGGGCGGATAGTCCAGGAACAAGTTCGGGAAAGGATGCTTGGGGGAATCGGCCATGTACCACCAGATTTCGTTACCCTTGGCGCGAAGGTCCTCGAGAAGCCGTCTGTCTTCGGGCCGGTCGAAATGGTGAATAATCGGGCACCACACATTGAACAAATCGCGGATGGACTCGACCGGAAATGAGGTCTGCATGACGCGGATACCGGGGATGCGTTTCCGAAATGGGACAACAAAGCGCCGAGCCTCGGGGATGCGGTGAGCATTGTAGGCCAGTTCGTCAAAGCAGTAGAAGTAGGCGTTGTCGAGAAGGTCTTCCCGCTCCAGCGCGTTGTGCACGTCCTCAATACGGTCGATACTTTCCTGAACGCGTTCCGGCGTGCCCGTGCCGGGGTTCGGCAAACCGGTCGAGTAGGTGAAAAACGTCATGCGTTCACGCTCTTCTTTCAGGTACTCGAGTTCCGGATAGGTCGCCTTGCTTGAATAGATGTTGTTTGGGGGAATGCGGTATTTGAGCAAGAACGCATAGAGTTCGCGCTGGGTTTCGCGTGGAACCTTCTCTAAACCGTACCAATCCTCATAAAAATGCTCGAAGAATGAAAACGCCATCTTGAGAGGGGTTGCCTCCGGCAACGCGAACGGATGCACACGCAAACGGACGCCAATGTCGCGTTTCTTATTACCCGCCTTTACTGTCACCAAGCCCTGGTAGTCCCCGGCAACCGCATCCAATGGCACAAACACACGAACATAGAGGCATTCGAAATCGTACGGCGCTATCGGGGGTGGTGCTACGCCTTCAATGATGGCATCGGGAATCCAACCGACAAACGGCACAGGAATATCCGGCATCTCGGTCTCGATGGGCCGAATCCATCCCCACTCGAGGTGGTCTTTCGCAATGACCCGTCCGTCCGGGCCTATTAGATCGGAGAGCTCGACGGAAAGCTGCTCTATTTCCTCCTCGAAGCCGGGCGTCATGACGAGCTGGAACCCTTCATACTCGTTTCGGGCCGCTTTAAGCGCCACTTGCCTCTCAATACGGCCGATATCATCAAAGAAGCGCGGTTTCTTAACCACGCGATCTTCAGATTCGGCGATGAAGGTGAGCGTGACGCCGTGCTGCTTCTCGATGGCGTCGGTGATGCGGCCGTTGAGGCGCTGGGTGGCGGCGAGGGATCGGGCGTTGGGCAGGGCGACGATGAGGTTGGCGTGGTGGATGGCGACCGGGGTGCCGCGGGCGAAGTGCTGCTCGAAGGTGATCGGGTCCATGAGGCCGCGCAGGGATTTCTGGATGGCTTGCCAGAGGGAAGAGAGAATATCCTCGGTCCTCTCTTCTATTTCTTCTCTCTTAATACTATC
>JAWODE010000329.1:0-9341 GCA_046483455.1 Candidatus Hydrogenedentota bacterium
GGCGATTTGTCCCACCGTCTCAAAATCATCGGGCTGGATATCTCGCCGGACCACATTTTTACATCGGCTATGGCCACGGCGCGGTTTCTCGAATCCCAAGGCGAGCGAAGCACCGCTTATGTTATCGGCGAGAGCGGACTCACGAGCGAGATTCATCGCGCGGGGTACGTCATCACTGACCACAATCCCGATTACGTCGTTCTAGGCGAGACCCATGCCTACAATTTCGAAGCCATTACCAAAGCGATCCGGCTGGTGGCGGGTGGTGCGCGGTTCATCGCGACGAATCCTGACGCGTCGGGACCCGCGGAAGGCGGAATTGTGCCGGCGTGCGGCGCGATGGCGGCCCTCATCGAGCGGGCTACGGGACGCGCGCCCTTCTTCGTAGGAAAACCCAATCCCCTCATGATGCGCAGCGCACTCAATCATATGGGGGCCCATTCGGAAACCACCGTCATGGTCGGCGACCGCATGGAAACCGACATTATCGCGGGTGTCGAGGCCGGCATGGAGACTATCCTGGTGTTGACGGGCGTGACCAAACGCGAAGACGTCGAAGCTTATCCGTATCAACCCGGCCGGATCGTCGATTCCCTGGCCGATGTCGAGATATAAAGGAGCGCGCAATGACCACACTACTTGAGCGCGGCCGCCGGGGACTTCCGGTCACTGATTTCGAGGTTATTGACATGCACGCCCACATTGGCCGGTTCGCCTTCAGCATTCCGGACACCGGCTGCGAAAGTCTCATCGAAGTCATGGACCGGACCGGCGTTGCGAGGACCGCGATTACCTTCATGCCGGTCTTTACACTGGAAGACACTGAGAAGGGTAACCAGGAACTGCACCAAGCGATCACGAAACACCCGGATCGCCTAATGGCATACGCTTACGTAACACCAGACGAGCCTTCGAAGGTCGAGGCAACCACCAAACGCTGGCTCGAGGCGGGGTTCATCGGTCTGAAAATGCACAACATGAACGGATTCCCGTACACCCACCCTTCGTACACCCCCGCCTTCGCGCTTGCGAACGAGCTTCGGCGCCCCGTGCTGCTCCATACCTACGGCCAGCCGGAGGACTTCGAGCAGTGCGTGGCCCTCGCCAAGCAGTATCCAGGTATCTCAATCCTCATGGCCCACTCCGGCTCTGGAAATAAAGAACGCTACGCTCAACTTGCCAGCGAGCACGAAAATCTTTACCTCGAGCTGGCCTTGAGCCTGAGTCCCCGCGGCCTTGTGGCTTGGTTTGTCGAGCACGCCGGGGCAGACAAGATCATCTGGGGCTCCGACATCTGTTTTCTCGATCAGACCCAGCAAATCGGCAAAGTCCTCGGCGCGGATATCGCTGAAGCGGACAAGAAAACGATCCTTTCAGACAACGCCCGGCGCATTCTCGCACGGATGGGGTCATAAGTCCGGTATTGGGGTATAATTGCGTCGAGCCTCAGGTTCGCAGTGAACTCTCTCAAACAACTTATCGTTGCCCGCTTTCTGTCTGCAGAACGGCGGGCAATTGAAGTATTCGATGGCTAAGCAGGGAACATGAAAGCGATAACAGTAAACGGATTGTCTTTCTGGCAGCGTTTCCCGGTTGTACAAGCTCTCCACGAGTTGGATAAGGCGCCGCGCTCGTTTCTCGGGTATGTGGCATTCAATGTCGTCGGTTGGCAATGCGTCATTGGACCGGCCTTGGTCTTGCTGGCCCGTCGCATCGAGATGCCGCCCTCGTGGGTTGGCAATCTTCTCTCGTTCACGCCCTTGTCGATGATCTTGGTTCTGTTCACTGTGCGCATTATCAGCCGGGTGGGTTCGAAACGCCTTATGTTTGCCGCATGGCTGATGCGCAATATTGTAATCTGCGGCGTCTTTTTAATCCCCTGGTTCTATCAACAGTGGGGGCCCCGCGCTGCATGGTACGTGCTGATGGGAAGCACCCTGGGGTTCTGTCTTGCCCGAGCCATAGGCGCAGGGGGATGGTGGCCCTGGCTTCATGAACTGGTTCCCCCGCACCAGCGCGGTCTTTATTTTAGCGCAGAGACCATGGTGGCTCACCTTATTTCCGTTCTCGTTCTCAGTGTGCAAGCTTTGATCCTGCTGAACACTCAATCCCTGTGGCGTTACCTTTTGATCTATGCCATCGGTGTATTGGCGGGATTCACTAGTCTCGTCTACATCGCGCGAATACCGGGAGGAAGAGGTAGTGCTGAAGAACAGAGTCTTCCCGAAGGGTTCGCTTCCTATTTTCGCGTCCTTTCGGACTTGCCTTACCTGCGTTTTCTCGTGGTGGCGGCGCTGAGTTTCTCCTGCCTGGCCTGGTTTACGGCCTCCTCCGTGCTCTACATGCGCGACATACTTGGCTTGACCTCGGCATACATCATGGCCATCACTACGGCCGGGAGCGTCGGGATCCTGCTGACCATCCGGGCATGGGGGCGTTATGCCGACTACAGCGGCAGCGCTTATGCCATGTCCATGACACTTATCGGCTTCGCGCTGGCCGTCCTGTCTTTTCTTGCGCTTATGCCCGATCGGGCCTGGTCGCGGTGGGCGATTCTGCCTGCTTTCGTGGCAGCGGCCGTTTTTATTGCCGCTTTCAATGTATCGGCCAACCGTGCCAACCTGACCTTCATTAAGGCAACGGGCCTTGTGGGCTATACCAATGCGTGGATTATCTTTACGGCCATCGCTCTTGGGGTGACGCCTATTGTCGTGGGAAATGCTATTGGGGCTTGGGGACTCGACGGTTTTCGCTTATGCTTCGGCGTGGCGGGAATCGGCGGCCTCCTCTGCGCCATCTTGTGCCGCCTGACCGTCCCTGACGGCACGCCGGTGGAAATGTCTGTTATACGGATGCTTAATCCGGTCCTGCCTATACGCACCCTGGCCCGCATCGCCTACATTACCGCCGGATTCCACAAGAGCAATCGAGCCATAAGAGGAGGCGCAGAAAACACTTAGACCGAAAAGAGATGTCCAAGTCGCCAAGCCGCTCGTGTGCCGCTTCCCTACACCGTTTGAGAACGCAAAATTTCGTCCCACATCTTGTCAGACTCTGGTATAGTAAATATAGAGTGGGAAAGGAGGAAGCCATGCCAAAGCTCCACCGTTGGCTAATTGCCTCCAAGATAGTCGATGTGATTGACCACGAAACTCTCGATACCATCGAAACACTCGGCGGACACGTGTGCGGCGGATGGGGTGAAATCCATCAGCATATCTGCGTGAATAAGGATAACAAGGAGCGGATCGAGGCCTTGCTCGAAGCGCAGGGCTTCTCGATCACGTATCCGGAAGACCACGGCATTTTCCATCCCGAATACTACGTGGCGCACGCGGCTGAATCGCATACATTTGCTAAATGAGAAACGATTTGGCCCAAAGTTCGATGCCGAGAAAAGAGAGTGCTCTCTGAGGCGCCGTCAGACCTTACTTGATCACCGCAATCCTTACCTCGCCGCTCCGCCGGAAGTCCTTTAATGAAAAACCGTTGCGGCACAGGGCACGGCGCGTTTCCCGGCAGCGAAGGCATCCCCGCTTTTTATCCGTATTGACAGAATCTCGTTGGGCGACTACCATTAAAGAACACTTTCGCTCAAAAACGAACATTTCCGGCTGGTTTAGTCCGAAGAAAGAATGAGGGGTTTCTTGTGTCTCGTGCATCTAGCCTGCGTTTTGCCTCACCGCGCCTGAGCCTGCAAGATATTGCTGGAAAAGAGCACATGGAGGCGGTGTGCCGGGCGGGGGCTTTCTTGAATGATGTATCAGTGCGTGACTTGCGCCATATAGCCACCCGTAAGGTTTCTTTTTTTCCCGTCGCTTTGCAACGGCGGCTATCGAAACATCTGGGCGAGGTTGGCTGCGTGTGTATTCCTTCCGGCGCGGCATTTTCACGCGGCGCGACCAGTACGCAGTTTAAAAGTCACTCCAACAATGCGCAGGCTCCTCTCAGCACACTCGGGTACTTTCGGGTGGGCGAAAACGGCCGCTTATACTTGACCTCGAAAAGCGAACACTACCATGCGCCCCTGGGCCATGCGTTTCCGGGCTATGCCCTGATTCGCCATGCCCAGGCCCTCGGGATACCCAACGCCACCCACAACAACACGCGCGGGCATATCACGCGGCTTTTGGAACAGGAGATGGTGCGCTCGGCCGCGGGTATCGCTTGCGGCGATGAGGCGGCGTTGGCCAAAACGCTGCGTGCCACATCGATGAGCGTGCTCAACCGGGTGCTGAACCTCGAAACCGGAAGCCTGGCCGCCGAGGCCGCCCTGAAAATGATCCTCGCGCGTTTTTACCGCAGTGAACATGGCGCATCAGACCCCAAATATATCGGGCGCAAACCCGTTATCGTGGTGCTTGGTGATGAAGACGGCGGTCTTGAAGCCAATTATCATGGCACCACGTTTCTGACGCAGATCATGCGCGGAATGTGGCCGGAGATGGCCGGCCGCCTCGAAGAATGTGGCGCGTTTACGGTGCGCGCCATACGGCCGAATAATCTCGCCGATCTGGAAGAGGTGTTCGCGAGGTGGGACCAGGCGCCCTACAAGATCGCCGGTTTCTTCCATGAATTAGTGCTCATGAACTACGGCGCAATTCGCCTATCGAAGCGGTTTATAAAGCGCGCGTACACGCTGTGCCGTAAGCATAACGTCCCGGTTGTCTGCGACGAGATTCAGTCGTGCGTGTGGAGCCCCGACGTGTACCTGTTCCGCGAATACGGTTTGAAGCCAACTTTCGTCGTAGTTGGGAAGGGGTTTCCCGGCGGAGAGTATCCGGCTTCCCGGATTCTGTTCAGCGCGGCGATGGATGTTCTTCCGCAATTTGGCGCATTGGTCACAAACGGGCAGGAGGAATTGGCGTCTCTAGCGTATTTGATTACCCTGAGATGGGTAGAGGCCAATCGCGAGAACATCGACGCCGTTGGAACTTACTATGAAGAGCGGTTACAGGAAATGGCCACCCGGCACAGCGATATGGTAACGGCCATCGAGGGGCGGCGTCATCTTGCAGGAATCTTTTTCGATGACGTCGAGTTGTCGAAGCGTTTTGCCGGGAGTTTGAACGAAGGGGGACTGGATATCAGCGTGCAAACGTACAAGAAGGGCTGTCCGCCGTGCGCGCTTACGAAGCTTCCGCTCATTGCGGGGTTCGACGTGGTCGATTTGGTTGTAAATCGCATGGAGCAGGTTCTTCAAACGCTTGCAAAAGGGAGCCGTGGGCGGAAATGAAAAGCCGGCATGCGAAAATCCTCGAGAGACTTAGTGTAGATGGCGAGGCTACTGTACAGACGTTGGCGGAAAGTTTTGGCGTCAGCGTAATGACTATCCGGCGCGACCTGGCCCAACTCGAGGCCGGTGGCGAACTTACCCGTACCCACGGCGGCGCCGTGCGCTCGCATCCCGGCCTCGTCGAGTTTGCTTTTAAGCAAAAGGGTGAACAATACGCAAAGGAAAAACGCGCCATCGCCCAGGAGGCGAGACAACTGATCGAAAGTGGGATGACGGTTACTCTTGATACAGGAACCACCACGCTCGAGGTCGCGAAAGCCATCGCCGGCATTCCCGATCTCACCGTGCTCACGTCGTCCCTCGCGATAGCTTCGGTGCTTTATGGACGTCCCAATATCTCGCTGGTGCTTGCGGGCGGCGCCGTGCGCACAGGAAGTCCTGATTTGTCCGGGTGGTTGACGGAGGAGAATCTGAAACGGTTTCGTGTGGACGTCGCGTGCATCGGCGCCGATGGAGTGGACCAGGAAGGCGTGTTCACAACGGATGTCAATGTCGCACGGGTCTCGCAAGCCATGATTGCGAGCGCGCATGAGACGGTGCTGGTAGCGGACCATACGAAATTCGAAAAACCGGCCTTCGTGTGCTTCGCCTCGTGGTCTGATATCGACTGCGTCGTGACAGGAATTGCACTGCCCCTCGAAACGTGCACCTGGCTCGAAAATGCCGTACGAACGGTAACCTATGCAATCCATGCGCGGTAAACAACGCTCAACGCGAGAACCCATCCTTATTGGGATAGACATAGGCACCACGGTGCTCAAGGTCTGTGCATTTGATGGTGTTTCGGGAAAATCCGCGGCCCGAACTTCAAAAAAACTGCCCGTAAAGCTGCTTGCCGACGGCGGCCGCGAGCAGAACGTGCGTTCGCTGGACCGTGCTTTGTCGAAGGCCATGAAAGAGATTCGAGAGCACCTTGGGAGCCGGTGGGAGCAGGTTGCAGGCATGGGTCTGGCGGCTCAGGGCGGCAGCAGCATCATTGCCGACCGGAAATCGGGCAAGCCCCTTACCCCGATGGTGCTGTGGAACGACGGGCGTGCTTATAGGCAAGCTGCGCTTATCGAGAAACGCACTACGCCCGAATTCTGGCGCGAATTCACCCTCCGTGAACGTATGCCGCACGGCTTGGCGCGTTTGGCATGGCTTCGGGAGAAGTCGCCGGACCTCTTTCACGATTTCAACATTCACGTGGGCGCCGGCGAATGGGTGTTTCACCGCTTGACCGGAGTATGGCGCCAGGATTCAGGCAACGCTATCCAGGTCGGCTCGTACAACGCCGCGACCAAGCAGCTGGACCCGGCGGCCCTCGATATTATCGATATCGAGCTGTCGTTTTTTGCTGGTCTGCGGGAGGGGCACGAAACGGCTCCTCTCTCGGTTGCGGCTGCGAAACGATTCGACTTGCCCCAAGGCGTGCCGGTCGCGGGACCCTATATCGATCAAGAAGCCGGCTATCTTTCGGCCGTGGGAGCAGCGCAGCGTCCCGTGCACTGCTCGCTGGGGACGGCATGGGTCTGCAACTATGCGCGCCCCGACAGTGACGCCATAGACTCGCCTTTGCAGTTGGTGCTACCGGCCGTCGTGGAAGACGGCCAGTTGGTGGTGCTGCCGCTTGGGACGGGAAACACGGCGTGGGATTGGGCACTTACAACATTTTGCGATGCTAATCATGGGAAGGCGCTGAAGAAAGCCGACACGGTTTTTCGGAAGCGGCTGATTCCTCCTGACGGGCTTCTCGCACTGCCGCATCTTGCCCAACGCAACCCTTTCTATCCTGAAGCGTTCGGAGCGGGCGCCTTTTTTGGAATCAATACGGCTACTACAAAGGGCGACTTGTTGCGTGCTGTCGCAGCCGGTATGGTTTTCGAGTTGGCCAATGCCCTGCAAGAGCCCCTGGCCAACGGAGCTGCAGATGCTATCGTGGTCGGAGGGGGAGCGAGCAAGGGGATCTACTTTTCGAGGCTTATCGCCGCCATGTTTCCGGGGAGGTCTGTTCGACGCCAAGTTGAAGAAGATTTGACCGTCGCTCGGGGTACAATATACGCTTTTGCTCCAGCCCTCGCCTGTGCCTCGACCGTTGCCGTGGAATACCCCGGCGAACCGGAGTGCCAGGCTATTCGCAAGGCCGCGTAGTCCTATCTGCGGCTCAAAAAGCGCATCACTATGGTGTGAATTGGAGGTAAGAGTCATGCAACAGCCGACTATCGGACTTCTGCCGCTCTACCTGAAACTTTACGATAACGTGAAGCCCGAAGTGCGCGCGGATTTCCAGCCATTTATGGATGCCATTGTGGAGGGTTTCGAAGCACGCGGGGTGCAAACGGTACGCGCGGACGTCTGCCGATCCAAAGACGAGTTCGCCCAAGCCGTAGAGCACTTCGAGAATGTCCCGGTGGATATCATTGTCACGTTGCATCTTGCGTACTCGCCGTCGCTGGAATCGGCCGATATTTTGGCAGGCACGGAACTACCGGTTTTAATGCTCGACACCACGATGGACGCGGCGTTTGGGCAGGACACATCCCCCGAACGCATCATGTTTAACCACGGTATCCACGGCGTTCAGGATCTCGCCTCGGTGTTGCGACGGAAAGGCAAGCATTTCGAGATTGTAGCGGGGCATGTTGCCCAAGCGGAAGTTCTTGACCGGGCAACGGGCATCGCGCGTGCCGCGCTCGCCGCCAAATGTCTGCGTACAACCCGCGCGCTTCGTATCGGCCCTGCCTTTGAAGGCATGGGTGACTTCGCGCCCCCCGAAACCCTCATGGAATGGCTTCTTGGCATAGAGCCGGTGCAAATCAAGGTTGAAGCTCTAGCTTCGGAAAAGGCGGCGGTTTCCGAAGACGCCATCGAGGCAGAGATGGAAAAGGACCGTCAGCGATTTTCCGTTGAAGCATCCGAAGAGGTACACCGCAGGTCCGTGCATGTTGGCTTGGCGTTGCGAAAACGGGTCGAGGAAGGCGAGTACTCCGCGTTCAGTATGAATTTCATGGCGTTTCAGTCTTCGGAGGGGCCCATCGATACTGTACCGTTTCTCGAGGCCTCAAAGGCTATGGCGGAGGGTCTTGGGTATGCCGGTGAGGGCGACGTGCTGACCGCTTCCCTTGTGGGCGCGTTGAACAAAGCTTTCGGTAAGACCTCATTCACCGAAGTATTCTGCCCCGATTGGGAAAACGACGCCCTGTTTCTTTCGCACATGGGCGAAATTAACCCTGAACTCGCGAGCGATACCCCGCGGCTCATCGAAAAAGATTTTCCCTTTACGCCAGCGCAGAACCCGGCCATCCTGACATGCGCGTTGCAGCAGGGCCCGGCGGTGTTGGTGAATCTTGCGCCTGGTCCGGAAGACACATTCGGGCTGATCGTGGCCCCCGTACAAGTCCTCGAGGATACGAAGGTGGATGCCATGAAAGACACTATACGGGGATGGATTCGCCCGGAATTGCCCATCGAGATGTTTCTCGAGGAGTATTCCGTTAGTGGGGGGACGCATCACAGTGCCCTTTTATCGGGCGACAGGGCGAGTGAGATTGTGGCGTTCGGCTCCCTTGCGGGCTTGGACGTCACGGTTCTGTAGCCCACACCATAGTCTTAATCCAACGGACGAAAGGCATACCATGTGGCGGGAAACAACGAAGCACGAACGAAACCGCATTATCTGGGAAGAAGAACTCGAGGATTTTGTCCCGCAAAAAGTGCTTGATTTCCACGTTCACGTGTTCAATGCACAAACGATCCCGGCGGACAACGAACCGTATTCGTGCGCGGGGCATCCTCTTCCCAGTTATGACCTCGAGGTGCTTTCGCAGGACCTGGCGGAGTTGTACCCAGGCCGCGAAACCAGCGCTGTCGTGTTCGGCACGCCTCATGTCGAGTACGACCGCCGGTCCAACAATGACTACGTGAGCGAGAACGCCGACAAGAAGCGCTTTTTCCCTCTTCGTTTGTTCGACCCTTTGGAGGACACACCCGAAACGCTGGCCTCCGACCTGGCTTCCGGGCGTTACCTGGGACTCAAGCCCTACCTGAACTATGTTCGTAAGGACAA
>JAWODE010000344.1:0-4646 GCA_046483455.1 Candidatus Hydrogenedentota bacterium
AACCAGGCGACGCGGACAAAAACTCAGTAAGGCGGGACAAATGGAAGAGGATCATAAACGAGAGGGAACGGAGCTTCAGTTCTAGCGTGTTGAAGGACCGTTAACCTGCGGGGGTTTTCTTTGATGGGCTCGTGTCCCGCTGGTGTAACGTGAAGAACTCCCAAATTGCTTCTGTGGCACTGAAGTCGCGACTCTGGGGACCGATGATAAAGCCCGGCACACGATGGTTTCCGCCCGGCCAATTGTGGCCTCCGTTATGCACTTTGAAATGGACGACCTTGGGTATGCCGTCTTGATCTACATACGTTTCGCGGGTCGTGGTTGTTCCGTCGGTGGGATCTCTGTCAGGTATTGGTTCCACGAGCGGCACCGGTTCGCATCCGTTCTGCTCTACCCAAAACTCCACGGTTTGGGGAATGGAAAGGATATCGAACATGCGCCATGGTCCCGCATAGACCGCCTCCGCGTCATATGGAATAAGGGGATCCGCATCGCCATGAATTATCATCATGGGCATGTCGAGAGAAGAACTGTAGTCTTCAGCAGTGTTCGTCGGAAAAGCCGAGATGACCGGGGCTGCCGCGGCGAACATCCCGGGATGCTCGCATACAAGCTGGTAGACGAGGAATCCGCCATTGGACGAGCCCACCAGGTATAGGCGGGAATTGTCAATGGCATAATCCGCTGCGATGTCTTTAATCACGGCGAGCACAAAACCGGCATCGTCGGGTGTAGAACCACTTTGAAAGGTAAAGCGCCGAAATTTTCCATTCGGATAGGCTACAATAAACCTTTCCGCGTCGGCGAGTTCGTTGAAATCCGTTACATGGGCCAAGAGTGCACCTGTCTCGAGAAGGCCGTGCAGCGCAATGACCAGCGGGGCTGGGGGAGAGGTTTCCAGGGTGTCCGGGACATGCAGGTAGTAAGTGCGTTCCTGGTTGTCGTGCTCGATCGTGCGCAACTCGAGATCTTCGGGCTTGAAGCAGCCTATGAAAAGCATACTTGCTAACGGAATGAAGCCCGTGAGCATGAGAAACACACGAGCAAGGTAAATCAAACGCTTCGAGGCATATGTTAGTGTCTTTTTCACGGCTCTGTCTTTATTCATCCGTTTATTTTATTCAATTTATTGGTATTTGGGCATCTTCCCGGAAAGCTTTTTCCGCACGAATCTGGCACGCCGGTCCGCTACAACCGCCGCTCTCGGTCATACGCCACTGACCGTCTTCGTATGCGTAAAAATACTCGATGGTTCGGTAAACTTTCTCGCCTGACGGGGTCTCCGTGCGGGTAAAGACAGATATTTTCCCCCGTCCTTGGCCGAGGATAGGTAGGGTTTTGCCCGCATTCACTTCCAGTGACACGTGATTTTCTGAAAGACCGTTTTCCGGTGACGCGTATTGTTTCATCAGAGCGTCGGCTTGCTTGCGCAATGACCTTTCAAGAGCCTTGATTTCCGCGAGGTGGTATACCCAAATGAATAACAGCACAACAATCACGAAAAGACCGGTTACCATACGGCTGCGTTTTTTCATTGTTCACTCCTCGGGCGTGCGCCGGGTTATGGGGGCTATGAGAACGAGGCCGGAATTATTGCAGTAAAGCTCTTGAATCATGATCAAAGTATCTCCTGAACAAATCCTTCCAACTTTCTTCCAGTTCGAGTATTATAAGTTGTAAGTTGACGGGCCTACTCGTTGTCTTTTATACATTATGGAGCAAAGGCCCGAGAAGAGGAAACCCGCAGCAGATGAATAGGAGGTCTGATAGCATGGAAACCGATAACCAGGACAAGGAATTTTTCTATCGAGACGCACGTAAGGATATCCCGGGTCCTCTCGAGGGTGTTCGGGTGCTTGAAGTCACAACCACTATTGCCGGTCCTCGGTGCGGGGCCCTTTTTGCGGGGTATGGGGCCGAGGTGATTCGGGTCGAGTTGGCCCGGTCTCCCGATGTGACGCGTATGATTCCGCCGATGCTCCCTGATACAGAGCCGCCTGAGGGCTATCAACATGCGGCATTGCACCGCGACAAGCGGAGCATTAACCTGGATTTACGGCAACCAGGCGCAAGCGACGTGTTTCTCAAACTGGCCCAAACGGTGGATGTTATCGTCGAGAATTTCAAGAAGGGCTATTTGGCGAGTGTGGGGTGCGGGTACGAAGATGTTCGTAAAGTCAAACCAGATATTGTTTATGCTTCGATTACAGGGTTTGGTCAGTACGGGCCGTATTCCGAGCGTGCCGGGTATGACCCAGGTATTCAGGCAATGGCGGGGTTGCTTTGGCTGAATGCCCCCGACGACGAGACCGTCCCGATTCGCGTGCCTGTATATATTTGCGATGAACTGACGGCTCTTCATTCGACTATCGGTTGCATGGCGGCGTTGCGCTACCGGGATAAAACGGGCGAAGGGCAACACCTGGATATTTCTCTTTTGGACGCAACGATGGACTCGTGCACGGGGTTGCACGTGATGGCTGCCCATGGATTGGCGACGCCTCGTTACGGCAACACGGTGCCTTATGCCGCGCCAACGAATGTTTATCCGTGTAAAGATGGCTTTGTATATGCGGGCGTCCTGCTGGATTCTCATTGGAAGATTATGGCGAAGGTGATCGGCAAGCCGGAAATGGCGGATGACCCAAGATACAGCACTTTGCTTTCGCGCCTGGGGCACCGGGACGAGGTTGACGCGATGCTTGCGGAATGGTGTGCTTCACGCACCCGTGAACAGATCATTCAGGAACTTGTCGATAGCAAACTTCCCATCGCACCGGTGCTGACGCCGCAGGAAGCCTGTGTTGATCCCCATGTGCAGGCACGGGAGACAATCGAGACCGTTCACCAGTCGTCGGGCGGTGAAATCAAGGGCACCGCCGCCCCGGTGAAATTTTCCCGAACGCCGGTTCATCATCGCCAGGCGCCGCCGGTTTTGGGTGCCCATACCGATGAAGTCCTCGATGCGATTGGGATTGATGAAGCGGAGCGCGCGAAGCTCCGGGAAAAAGGCATTATATAGCACGCGTCCCGCTTACTTGCGTCACTCTATTGAGGTCTCGTGGCTCGGAGCCACAGGGGCGGTTGGGGCGGGGGCTCGTGACTCAGAGGCGGAGTTCTTCACTATACCCGGCTCACGAAGCGGGGATTGGTGGCTTTAGGGGGCTTGCGTTATCAGGATTTATGCCGTATTGTATGGGCGTTGTGGCCGGCGAGCATTGGGGGTCGGTCGCGCAAATGAGGGGATACTTGAACCGTTGGGAGGGAAAGGAGCATGTATTCATTCCGTGTGAGAACGACACTGTGTTTAGTGCTTGTTGTTGTATTTGCGGGCACGGCGTTCGCCGAGTTGGAAAACGTGCAAGTAGGCGGCGAAATCCGCATTCGCGGGAATTACATTACCAATGGCCTTGTGCGTACGGCTCTCGTAGGCATTCCGGAAGTGCGGTGGCCGGCATGGACGCTTGTTGGACGTCCTATCGGCGGACCCGGAGCAGCCGGTGGGTTCAACGGGGCGGGCGTCGTCAGCACAGTGAAATGGTCGGATAGTAATGGCGGTGATTTCGGCCTTGTCGAGCATCGCACGCGACTTAATGTGAATGCCGAGTTTACCCGTGACGTGAACGCGTTTGTCGAGCTTGACAGCTATGACATTTGGGGCGAGGATTTCCGCTCCAATTACGTTACAGGCGCCGATTCCTCTCCTGTAACCACGGATGATGTTGAAATCTATCAGGCTTACATCGAGGCGGAGAATATATTCGACCTGCCGTTGCGCTTGCGGGTTGGGCGGCAGGAACTGAGTTTCGGCAGCGAGTGGCTGGTGGGCCCGAAAGATTTTGTGTATTTCTTTTATGGGCGTTCGTTTGATGGCGCGCGTTTGACCTACCAGACCGACACGTTCAGTGTCGATGCCTTCGCGACGGAATTAGTCGAAGGGGGACCCTTCTAGGAAGACGAAGACGTTTGGTTTTATGGAATATACGGTTCGTGCACGGCCGTTGAAAACCATACGTTTGACCTGTATTGGCTTTGGTTGCGGGATGCCCGCCGGATTGCCGATACGAACCTCTCATGGTTTGGCGAGTGGCTCGAGGATGTTGTTGGCTTGGACGATTACGACACCACGAACCTGCATACGGTTGGGGCTCGCGGAGCCGGCGTCGTAGGTGCTTTCGACTATGAAATTGAGGCGGCCTATCAATTCGGCGATGCCGGTCAGGTGGGTACGACCTTCAAACCCTTCATTTACGGCGATGACGACGCCGAGTTTGACGCGTGGGGAGGCCATTTCGACGTGGGGTACACGTTCGATGTTGCCTGGAAGCCGCGGCCCTTTATTGGCGGCGCCTATTTCAGCGGCGAAGATAACCGCGACATCTCATTCTGGGAGTGGCTGAATCCCTTTAACCGGCCTGAGGCGAGCGTGAGCTTCAACCGGCTCTTTTCGAATGCGATGTACTGCGGTGCGATCGATGCGTTTAACGATCTCTCGAATACGTGGCTCGCGCGGGCCGGCGTCGTTGTGCATCCCACGCCGGCGTTTGACGTTATTGTTGCGGCTACCTATTTCGAAGCGGTCGAGCCATTCCATGCACCGGTTCATGTAAAGGTCGGCCGCTATCGTATCCCGATTGCGCCCGCGC
>JAWODE010000403.1:0-3994 GCA_046483455.1 Candidatus Hydrogenedentota bacterium
TTGAGCGATCTCCTCATCTTCAACGGGAGGCAGAACGCCTTTCAAACCTTTGTACAGCTTGTGCAAACGGGCAATCTTGTCGGCGACGGACCCCAGCTTCTGGTGGAACAACACGCGTGACAAACCCTTAGCAAACTCGCTGAGCGGTCTCCTCGTGTCTGTGTCCCAGAAGTACTGGGCATCGCGAAGGCGGGCATTAAGAACGCGCTCGTTGCCGTGACGGATGGTCGCGCGTCCTTCCTCGTCATGATTGCCATTGGCCACTGCCAGGAAATGCTTGCTAAGCGAACCGTCGGTGTTCCGCAGCGGGATATAGCGCTGATAGACCTTCATGGGCGTGATGACAATTTCTTCGGGCAACGACAGTGCTTTCTCCGGAATGGCACAGAGAATCGGTTCCGGCCACTCCGCGATGTCGATAATTTCCTCGAAGAGTTCCTCGTCTTCCTCCAGTGAAAGCCCCTTTTCGGCGGCAATTCTCCCGGCGTCGCCACGCAAGCGCGCCATGCGCTCCTCGCGGACGGGCAACACATAATGCTCTCTCATCACATCGAGATATTCGTCCGGCGATTTCACCGTAATCGGCCCCTTAGCCAGGCGGCGATGCCCAAAGGAAACCGTGCCGGAATGCAGCACGCGCTTTTGCGTGAATTCACTTTCTTCGGCAAATTGCCAGGCAACGGGGACAGGATGAGGTCCGTGCAAAGCAAGAAGCCAGCGGATGGGACGAGAGAAAGTCACCGAGCTGTCCTCCCACCCCATGGTTTTTCCAAATTGAAATCCAGCAATAAACCTGTCGATTACCGGCGATAACAACTCGGTAATGGGAAGCCCCTTACGCTCGACCTTGACGAAACAGTATTCGGCCTTTCCCTGCTTCCTAAAATATATCTCTTCGGTAGATGCTCCCTTCGATTCGGCAAACTTCCGAGCGGGAACTGTCCAGTTTCCTTCGTCATCCTTGGCGGCTTTCTTGCGGGGGCCGCGGGCTTCTTCGACGACATCCTCCTGCCGGGAAACACACTCTTCGACCTTGAAAACAATCCGCCGTGGAGTTACCCAAACGGTTACAGGCCCATGCTCGAGGCGTTCTTGCTCAAGAAATTTTTCGATAAGCGCCGGGGCTTGTTCGCGGACTGCTTTCACGTCGGAATGAGGCAATTCCTCGACGCCAATTTCGACGAGAAGGGTATCGCGCTCATTAAATTTCTCCGGATGGGCTTCGAGAGGCTTTCGTTCCTCGATGGCGCCGGGGCGGGGCAATCGGCACAATGGAAAAGATTGCTCTTCGCGCTGATTGAAAAAGCCTTTGGCGCAACCCTCGGCAATAGCGCGGCAACGAAGCAGGAAACGTCCCCGCTCGGTAACAGATAGCGCGCCGCGAGCATCGAGAAGATTAAACAGATGGGAAAGGCGCAAACAATGGTCGTATGCCGGCATGACAAGGCCAAGATCGAGTAGCCTTGCCGCTTCGGCTTCCCACATGTCAAAAATATTGAACAGTTTATTGGTATCGGCTTCTTCAAAATTGTATTTGCACCATTCCACCTCTGAAGCATGGAAAATGTCGCCGTAAGTGATACCTGAAGGCGCCCATTTCAGGTCATAAACGCTCTCAACTCCCTGAAGGAACATCGCGATGCGTTCGATTCCATAGGTAAGTTCACACGCGCGCACGTCCAGCTTGAGCCCCCCACATTCCTGGAAATACGTGAACTGAAGGATTTCCATCCCGTCGAGCCAGGCCTCCCAACCCAATCCCCAGGCACCGAGGGAAGGACTCTGCCAATTGTCCTCGACGAAGCGGTAGTCGTGCTTTGTAAGATCGAGCCCAAGCGCTTCTAGTGACTGAAGATACAACTCCTGCACATTCGGCGGCGAGGGCTTCAGAATCACCTGATACTGGTAGTAATGTTGGAGACGGTTGGGATTCTCGCCATAGCGCCCGTCGGTGGGGCGTATACTGGGTTCAGGGTAGGCCACCCACCACGGCTCGGGGCCCAATACGCGTAGAAAGGTGGCGGGATTCGACGTCCCGGCGCCTACCTCGGTATGATAGGGTTGCCAGAGCATGCACCCCCGGGCCGCCCAGAATTCGTTGAGTGTTTGCAGGACTTCCTGAACCGTCATAAAGTTGTATCTCCTTGAATCGTAATTTGTTAGGAGAATAAGCGTCTCGCCTGGAACAATGCGTTAAACCAAGGCCTTTCGATGCCGGATTCAAAGCCAGAATTGTAGCTTTTCGGGTTTTGGCTTGTCAAAGTCGCAACATCTTATTTTACAGGAGTTTGAGCACCATGCATCAAAGCCGCATCACACCGAAACCTCCTCCTATCTCGATTACCGCGCCCGTGGAATACTCGAAATACCCCTCGGCAAGAGCCACAACGGCTTTTCCGACGTCTTCGGGTGTACCCCAACGTTTCTGGAGGAGGATCCCTTCCGCGATAAGCTTGTTGTATTTTTCGGTAACAGCTGCGGTCATATCCGTGGCAATGATACCGGGCCGGAGATCGTAGACATTGATGCCAAATTCGGCGAGGCGAACGGCGAAGTTCTGGGCTGTCATGCTGAGGCCGGCCTTGCTGACACAGTATTCGGCGCGGCTCGGGCTGGCAACATTGCTCGATATACTGGTAATAAAAACAATACTGGGAGCATACTCGGTTCCTTGTTTGACCTGGCGAACCATCTGGTTGGCGATGGCCTGGGTCAAGAAGAACGGCCCTTCGAGATTAATACGCATAAGCCGTTCAAAACTTTCTTCGGTAGTCTCCAAGATATCAAGGCGTTTGAGAGGCGCTACTCCCGCGTTATTAACCAGCAAATCGATACGCCCGAAAGCCCTCATCGCCTCTTGAACCAAGCGCTTGCGGTCCTCCGCTTTCGCAATATCCCCCGCAAGAGGAACAAAACTGACCGCGTGGGCCTCGACTCGGTCTTTGACTTCGAATAATCCCTTCTCGCTGTCTTTCGGAGTGAGTTTTGTTGCTACCCCGATGATATCGTATCCCGTTTTTGCGAGTTCGATAGCAATGCCGCGCCCAATTCCCCGGCTGGCCCCTGTAATCATGGCTACTGGTTTTCGCATAACCCCCTCTTCAACTCCTATCACATTCCTGGATTGCCGTCGTGCATGTATGTATGCTCCGGAACTATACCGACACTGCCGGGCCCGCGCAAAATTACGCTGCCCTGTTCTATCGTTTCCGCGTCGATAGGCGCGGTTCTTGTATCCTTGCGGGGTGTGTCCTTGTGGCGTTGCCCGCATTCAAGGCCTGTGGTATCGTAATCGTACCATCTTAGCTATTAACATGGTCTTTGGCTTCGGGTAATTAAAAAAGGGATGTACATACCATGAAAACCACCCGTCGTGACTTTCTCCAGAAAACCGGCCTCGGAATTACACTAGCCAGCGTTGGGGCTTCCCGCGTCCTGGGAAGCGAGTCGAAACCGGTCATGCGATTGAGCGCCTGCGATTGGTCGTTGCGTGCTTTAGGGCCCGAGGGCCTCGAAACGGCTGCCCGCATCGGCCTGGACGGCCTCGAGATTTCCGCGGCGGCCGATAACAGCAATCCGCGCGACGTACTTGCCATTGCTGACCCGGAACGCCAAGAAGCATACAAGGAAAACATGAAGAAGCACGGCGTGGTCGTCTCGTCGGTAGCGATGGGATTGCTGAATCGTTTCCCAATGGTCAGCGAGCCACGCGCCATGGCGTGGGTCGAGCAGACCATCGCCGGGACAAAAGACCTCGGCGCGAAAGTGATGCTCCTGGCGTTTTTCGGAAAGGGAGATCTTCGCTTCGGGTCTGGAAAACTGAAAGAAAAGGATGTCGACACCCTTGTTGAACAACTGAAGGAATTGGCCCCAAAGGCGGAGAAGGCAGGCGTCGTCATTGGTCTCGAGAATACCCTGTCGGCCGAGCAGAACCTGGATATTATCAACCGCGTAAGAAGCGATGCTGTTCGCGTCTATTACGACATCGGAAACT
>JAWODE010000296.1:0-3999 GCA_046483455.1 Candidatus Hydrogenedentota bacterium
GAAAATGATATGGTTATGGTCAACTTCACGGATGGCGTTGGTCACCCGCTGATACATGCCCGTCAACTGGGTCTTCTCAAAGTCCTCGTAGGCGGCGGCCGACGCGTCCACGATTTGCTTATACAGTTCTAAATCGTCCATGTACTCCATCAACCGGCTTCGACCCTCGGCATCGAGCCACATCTCGATGATCTCTTCCGCCGTCGGCGCTTCTTCGCCCATCTTTTCCTTGAGCAGTTCGGCCGCCTTGCCGATCATAAGCCCCTGCCCCTGCACAATAACCGAGCCGGGAAACGGCTCGTTCATGAGATCGTAACCGATCACCGTCGGGTTGTCCGCATACCGTTCCGCCACATGCCGCCACGCCGCCGCATAGTGGTCCTGAATTCCGACACCATCGGGCCCCGGCTTATTCGCCCAGAAGTTCTCGAAGGCGCGCTGAATGGCCGGACTCGTCAGATACGCATCGCTCCAGATTGTCCCCTCGTCAATATGCTCCAGACCGTCGGTGAGCGTCGCCCACTCAGGCGCGCCATCTGAGTAAAGCACACTGTAGAGGTCCTGGTGCATATCGAAAAAGACGTACAGCCCATGGTTGGCCGCCCATTCGACGCGCTTGTCCATCTCGGCCAGGTACTCGTCGTCGTATACACCCGGCTCAGGCTCGACGCCGTCCCAGATAATACCCAATCGAATGACATTCATGCCCCAGTCGCGTAGGCGCGCGAAATCTTCCTCCGTATGCCACGAGAGGTAATTGCGCTCGGGCGATTTGTCGACCACGTTCACGCCGGTCAACAGAATCTCACGCCCTTCGGTGTCGATAAACTGGCGACCTGAAGTCGTGATAAACTTGGTGGCATCTACTGGCGGCAATGCCGGTTTTGCTTTGGCCTCCAGCGCCGGGGGCGCCTCCTCCTCTTGCGCGGCGGGTTCGGCCGGCGCGGGTTCCTCCGTTGGAGCCGGCGGCGCCCCCGCTTCCGGCGTCGCTTCCTCCTCCCCACCGCCGCAGCCAATGACCGCCAACAAGCCCACAAGACTCAACGCCAGTATCTCTTTCCTCATGTTCTCTTCTCCCATCCCGTTGTGCGGCCGAGTCCCGTCGCGCTCTCCCGCGAAGGCAGCCCAGCCGCCATTGGACTCCCCAAGACCCCTCATCATCCCAAATATTGCTGCGCACGTCCACCCTTCGTTCCGAAAAATCATCAGACGGCGAAATTGCGCGTAGCCGCCGTCAAATAAAAAAAGGGGAGGGTCATCCCCACCGACGACCCTCCCCGGACCCCTGTAGGGCTCTCAGGGGACGCTGACTATTGGATATTCCCGCTCAGGACTTGCACCATCCCCTTCGAAATGGGGCTTTCCCCACCGTACCGGAGGAATTGCACGTGACCGTCCATATACAGCACGTTGCAGCCACCAGGGATGTGGTTCATGGCCGTCGGGTCCGCCGCCGAGACATCGTCCCACATAATCCACAGCTCGCTCTGGGCCATCGTGCCCGCGGCGGGATTGTTAATGTCCGTGATAAAAAAGCGCTCGATTCCCTCGCGCAGACGGTACACGGGGCCGTAGTCTTTATCGAACGCGTTGATGTCCGTCTTGGGCCAGGTCTGCGCCCAAGCGACGAATTCCGTAACGTCAGAATCCGCCAGGTTCAGGTCGGCTATAGTGACCGTCTCAAGTGTCGGCCCCACTTGCGGGTCCGCGAAGAGGAGGGTGTCTGAAAGCGCCCAGCCCCAGTAGTTGTACGAGGACGCGTTGATCTCGCACGGGGCAATCTGGCCCGTCGACGGGTCGTCGCCCACATACCAATCGTCTGACCACTCGCCCGAGTCGGACGGGCAGATCAGGATGTTGATGTCCGAGAGGTATTCGGGATAGATCACGTGCCCCTGCGGCGCCGTGTCAACCGGGAAATCCGGGCCGCCGGGAATCGTGTCGCAATTCTCGCCCTTCCAATAGTGCATCGGCGGGAACTTCTCGCCTTTGGACTCATTGGCGTACATTTTGAAAACAAGCCCCATCTGTTTCAGGTTGTTGGCGCAACTGGCCCGCCGCGCCGCTTCGCGTGCGCGTGCCAGCGCGGGAAGAAGAATCGCCGCCAAAATTCCAATGATGGCAATCACCACGAGAAGCTCGATAAGTGTGAATCCATACCGTTTCATAGCTCTGCTCCCTTGCTTGCCTAATTACTTGATAAACACTGTTTCTACTGTCGAATCCTACTCCGCAAAAATCTTCGTCGAGTACTTTCTGCTGTTTCGTTCAACCCCTTTCCGTAAAAGTTCGTTTCCGCTTCGGCCCCAATAATCTTCGCCCTGGGAAGCACCTGGCCCCGTGGTTTTTTCACCGGATACTTTTCGAATCCTAGCAAAGCACTTTTTAAATGTCAACATGAAAATTTTGCAAATGTAAATTATTCATGTATAATTTCCTTGCGATAGGAAATATCGAATCTGCATCAAATTGCCCCTAATGCTTAATCTTGCGTTTTGAACACGCTACGCTTTTGTGTAAGAATAGGGAGCATAGCGTAGCGGGGAAGCGCAATTTCATGGGGGCAGAGCTATACAAGGAATCATTCATGGCGACCATCAAGAGCATTGCAGAACTTACCGGCTTTTCACGGGTCACGGTGTCGGCCGTGCTACACGCAAAGCCTGGAGTAAGCGAGCAAACGCGGAAGAAGGTGCTGGAGGCTATCCGCGAACACAACCTGCATCACCGCCTCATTGCCCGCAACTTGATGGGCCACTTCTACCAGATGTTCGGCGTAGTGGTACCGGATATCGCCAATCCTTTTTATACGGAACTGATCGATGGATTTATGGCGGAAATAAAAGATGGCGACAATCATATGATTTGCCAGCCAACGCGGCAAAGCCATGCGCTCGAGGTGCGCACGCTCGAAACCCTGCTCGAATACAATCTGGCCGGTTTTGTACTTGGCCCAACCCATCAGCACAAATCGGTCGAGCATGTGCAAAAAGTCCTCGCCACTGGGCGACCGCTTGTCACCATTGGCCCCTTGCCGGGCGTCGATACTCATACCGTCGATTTCGAGGACCGCGAAGGCAGCAAGAAGGCTACCGAGTATCTCATCCGCCACGGGCATGAGCGCATCGTGTTCTTGGCGGGGGTTATGTCGTCCCCGGCCGGTAAAGACCGTGCCCTCGGTTTCATGGAAGCCCTCCTCGAGCACCACGTACCTTTTGACAATTCCATGGTCGCTATCCGCACCGACGGAAGCTGGGAATCGGGCTATCAGGCAGCGCTTGACGTGCTCAAAAACCGGCAGCCCAAACCGACCGCTCTCCTGTGCTTTAACGACGTGGTCGCCATGGGCGCCTACCGGGCAGCCCATGAACTTGGCCTCCACATTCCTACCGATATCAGCATCGTGGGGTTCGACAATATCCGCATGTCCGCCGTACTGGGTCCGCCCTTGACCACCGTCTCGATTTTCCCTGACCGCATTGGCCGGGCCGCGGCCAAAATTCTGTTGGATGTCCTCCTGGGCAACGGCCGTGACCGGGTTCGTCACGAGACCATCCACACCGAACTCGTTGAACGGGGCTCGGTTAAGACCTTGTAAGGCCATCAGGTGTGCCGGGTTTCTGCCGCCCTTAAGGCCCGATGGGTTGGGCGTAGTCACGTGATCCCGGGGTGGTGTCACGCGTTCCGCGTAGCTTGCCCGCCTCAGGACGGCACAGAAGGCCAGGTTCGCATCGTCATTCCTGCGCAGGCAGGAATCCAGGAGGCTTGCGGCAGGCGCGATGAAGAATGACCTTCGTTCGTTGGGCAAAAGCGGTCCAGCCAAGCGGGCGCTTGGGGCGTGCGTCGTTAGGCAGGGGCACGCAGACTGGACCCCTGCTTTCGCAGAGGTGACGGGAGGGGGACAACGGCGAAGCCGTGCGAGGGGCAGGCTTGATGAAGGGACTTTTCCCTTTGATTGCCTCCGCCGCGCGGATGTGGTTGAATACGGGACAACCCGGC
>JAWODE010000506.1:0-4589 GCA_046483455.1 Candidatus Hydrogenedentota bacterium
CGTTCTCGCCACAGGATTTCGGTACGCAGCCATTCATGGGTATCCGGCATGCCGAGACGCGCCTTCGCGACAGCCAGCATGATGGGCGCATTGTTGCCGTTGTGACGCAATCCGGCGGCGGTGCGCCGGAAAATCTCCCGGACCTCGGGCGGCGAGAACCAGCCAACCTGATCGGCTGGAAAGACCGGTGTCGTGGGGACGGGAATGTTGTAGGTGATGGGCGAAGCGCCCTCAACATCGACGATGATGGGCTCCTCTTCACCGTAACGCGGATAATCGGGCAGCAACGCCCGCGCCGCGCGCCAGCGCGATACCTTGTCTGCGTCAATCTCAAGCGTCTCCGCTCCTTCGATAGCCGCGTCGAAGACCATCTTGAAATAGGCGATACAGAAGGCGCAGTCGCGGTTGCGCTCGAAACCGGGCGTCCAACCGTGGTGTTCGGGCGAAACGGTAGGCGCAAGGACGATGTGGTCCCCCTCGCGCTCGCAGGTATCGACGAAATCGGCATAAAACTCAGCGGCTTCCCTCACGGCCGGATACGCGACTTCTTCGAGAAAAGCGCGGTCGGGATCATATTTATAGTGCCACCAGAGCGGCTGGACGGTGAATCCCGTAACTCCGAGCGTAAAGCCCCAGACATGGTGAATGTACTGGCGGCCGTGCGGGCTTTGGCACCGTTCGGGGTCGGGCGGCTCGTAGGCGAACAGCACGTGCGGGTAGAACGCTCCGTCGCAGTTGAAAACCTCCCGCGCAAGCCACTGCGCGCGCGGCAGGTACTCGAGTATCAATCGGTCGTAAGGCTCGACAAGTTCGCAATGGTTTGTCGCAAAAGCGGACCAGAAGGTCTGCTGAATATTGTAATTGGTGTGGTAATCGCCGTGCCAGGCGGGAGCATCGTCAAGGAGTCCGGCAAAGAGTCCCGGACTAATCACGCCTGGCTTGGTGACACAACGCAGGAAATAGAGGTTGCGGTACCACACCCGCTCGAGTACGGGGTCTCCGAGCTCGAGTCCGCTCCGCGACCAGAACGACTCCCACATGGCGCGGTGGCGGGCCACGGTATCGCCAAAAGGCTCCGCGACCGCGTTTTGGGCAAGGTCTATCGCGCTTGCCACAGGATCGTCCGATTCGAGCGACGTCACGACGGCCACGGCGGCGAGCTCACTGTCCGTCGCACTAGCAACGGCAAAACGCATGCCCGGCCAATCGAGGTCGCCGGGAATGGTTTGCAGAATCCAGGCGACGTCCTCGCGCTGGCCTGTTTCGGCCGCCGGTATCTCGGCTGAGACAACGGGTTCAAGGGAGGCCGCTGCCGCCTTCGCTGAACGAATCAAAATGACATTGGATTGGGCGGATGTGAGAACACGAGTGGCGCCTTCTTCCGTGAGAACGCACGCCTCAGCCGATCGCAGGCTTAAGGAGGCGGCCCGGAGGTCTTTCGCGGCGCCTGGAATTCGAATGACCCCGCAGGCTCTCGGGCAGGGATAGGGATGCGCGTGGTAGGCGTCGTTTTTGTGGTACTCGTAGCCTTCAGGAAGAATCCAGTTGCGGTCCGGCCATTCGCCTTCGCCCAGTTCCTTGAGGCGTTCGAGCGTGGGGAGAGGCGGATTCAATTCCGCGTCGAGCCGCGCATCCCAAACATCATTCTTGGTAATGCGAAAGACAAGGTCCTCCCCTTCGGCGAAAAGCAACCCGTTCAGGTCGCCGTTGCCCAGAATGAGGGCATCATTAATTGGTTCACGAAGTGACGGTAGGGTAATGTCCGCACGATTAAGCGCGCCCGGATAGGGGATATCGCCGTTTTCCTGGGCCGGTACGCTGAAAACCCACGCGCAAAGAATAATTATCAACAGAATATGTCTTTTCATTGAAACTCCTCCTCTTCCCCGGCAGAATAACACGAACGCGGGGAGCGTTGCCTGCCCCGCGGACCACGAGGCGGGAAAGCGGTAGACCACCGGCCTTGCATAGAAACATTCGGCCGTATCTTCCCCAAAGGAGGAATTCTGATGACTGTCTCTACGGCGATTTGCAGAATTACTGTGCTTATGTCCGGCCTCTTACTGATGCCGGCGGGAGCGCCTGCTCTTGCGGGTGAGGTGCACGTAACCGATTTGCGGTGTGAATATCTCACGGAACCTGTCGGGATTGATGAGACCCATCCTCGGTTAAGTTGGGTAATCACCTCGGATGAACGTGGCCAAAAACAAACCGCATACCAGATTCTTGTGGCACGTTCTCAGGAACAGCTCAATGCCCGTGACGGTGATTTATGGGACAGCGGCAAAGTCGACTCCGAGCAGTCCGTTCACGTCGCATATGCGGGAAAAACATTACAGTCGGGCCAGCGGTGTTACTGGAAAGTGCGCGTTTGGGACAAAGAGGGCGACGTTTCGCAGTGGAGCGCCCCCGCAATGTGGTCCATGGGCCTCTTAAACCCCGAGGATTGGAAAGGCCCGTGGATTGGTCTGGATAAGGCTGTTTTTGCGGAGAATTATCCGGCGGCGCCAGCCGAGATTGATTTCGAGGGATGCCGGTGGATTTGGTATCCGGAAAAAAATGCGGCCGAATCGGCGGCGCGCGGCGCGCGTTTTTTCCGCAAACATTTCACCATTCCCGAAGCTCGGAAGATCGTGCGAGGCACGTTTGCCGTAGCAGTCGACAATCAATGCGTGCTTTATCTCAATGGCGAGCGCACCGGGGACCATGCGGAATGGAAAAACGGCGCCGCGTTTACGGTCACCGACCTTCTTCATCCGGGAGAGAATGTTATCGCGGTACAGGCAAACAATCGCGATGACGCCGCCGGATTCATAGGCAAGCTCTTGGTGGAGTTTGACGAAGGTGAGCCGCTTGCCGTCGTCACGAATGAAAGCTGGAAGGCGATGAAGGGCCCCGGAAACGATTGGCAACAACTGGGGTTTGACGACAAAGGGTGGAAAAAGGCTTCGGACCTGGGCCCTACGAATACCGAGCCCTGGAGCATGCCCACGGCCGCTGTTCTAGGCCCCACCCAGACCATGCCGAGCCCCCTGCTGCGCAAAACGTTTGATGCAAAAGCCCCGGTGAAGTCGGCCACGGTTTATGTTTCCGGTCTGGGATACTACGAGCTACGGCTGAACGGCGAGAAAGTCGGCAACCACGAATTGGACCCCGCCTTTACGCGCTACGATAGACGGGTGCTGTATTCGACGTATGACGTGACGGATCACGTCAAGGAAGGCCCAAACGCCATCGGTGTGATGCTGGGTCATGGGTGGTACGACATGCACACGCGCGCGACGTGGGACTTCGACCGCGCCCCCTGGCGGGCGGAACCCGCGCTGTTGTGCCAGCTCCGTATCGAGTATGCCGACGGCAGCACCGACATTATCGCCACCGACGGTTCCTGGCAGGCCGCGCCGGGCCCCATTTACTTCGACAGCATCCGCAACGGGGAACGGTACGATGCCCGGCTGGAAAAGCCGGGATGGGATACCGCCGATTATCAGGAGAAATGGCCTGCGGCGGCGCTAGTCGAGGGCCCCGCCGGAAAGCTTGCCGCGCAGATGCTTCCGCCTGCGCGGATCGTAAAAACGATTGAGCCTGTCAACATTGAGGAAGTGTCTCCCGGGACATGGCGCTTCGACATGGGGCAAAACATCTCCGGGAAAGCCGAACTGCGCGTTTCTGGACCCGCTGGAACTGAAATCACGCTGAAATACCGGGAGTTGTTGAACGAGGACGGAACGCTCGATCACCGCAATGCCGTCTACGTCTTCTCCGGCGATTTCCAAACGGACACGTACATTCTCAAGGGCAAGGGAACCGAGGTCTGGTCGCCCCGCTTTGTATATCACGGGTATCGCTATGTGCAGGTGGAAGGATTGCCAAATCCGCCGACGGAAGCGACATTGTGTGCACAGGTCGTGCATACAGATTTCGAGACAGCCGGGGAATTTGAATGTTCGAATCCACTGCTGAACCGGATTCAACAAAACGCGCTGTGGTCGTACGTCGGCAATTACATGGGGTATCCAACGGATTGTCCTCAGCGTGAAAAAAATGGCTGGACCGGCGACGCGCACCTCGCGGCGGAAATGGGGCTCATGAATTTCCGCCCAGCCGCGGCGTATACAAAGTGGCTCGATGATTTCGCCGATGAGCAAAACGAAGCTGGTGAATACGCAGCGATTATCCCTACGTGCGGCTGGGGCTACGGCATCGGGCCCTCCTGGGATTGCGCCTATGTGCTCATTCCATGGTACCTCTACCAATATTGTGGCGACACGCGTATTCTCGAAAGACATTATGAGAACTTGAAACGCTACGTCGAATTCCTTGGCACGAAGGCCGACAATTACATTGTCGATTACGGCCTCGGGGATTGGTGCCCGCCACTGGGCGGTTCGGGCAGCCACAAATCGCCGCGTATGCTTACCTCAACCGCCTATTATTACAAAGACGCTGAATTGCTGGCGCGTATGGCGAAGGTCCTGGGAAAAACCGAAGACGCAGCCCAATACGCGGCCTTGGCGGATAACATCAAACAGGCGTTTAACGAGCGTCTTTACGATGCCGAAACCGGACTGTATGCGGGCGAGACGCAG
>JAWODE010000705.1:0-5034 GCA_046483455.1 Candidatus Hydrogenedentota bacterium
AGGGAGGTCAGGCGCGGCAGACAGCTATTGATCCTCCAGGCGGGAAATGAACCGGGAGATGTGATCGTCAACGCAAGTGCCGAAGGACTGAGGATCGATTCCGGTAGCACAGTAGCCCAAAAACTCAAGGAAAGCGGCTACCAGGGCCCAGTCTATATATTGAGTTCGGCGGGAGACACGGTGCGGTATAACATCGACGCGCGCGAACTCGGGCTGGCCGGCATCTTCCAGAAGCCCATCGATCCCAAGACGCTCGTCGCTACCCTGAAAGCCAAACTCAAAGATTAAGCGCGCATCTCAATATGCGTCAAAGCGTTTGTGCGCCGGAAACGGGTCATGCACCCTGTTTCCGGCGCCGTTTTTGTACGGCGGCAACCGGCAAAAAGGCGCAGCCTGGCGCTCTGTCTTGGCAATCCTTTGCCCGCAAAAAACACCCGCCCAAGAGCCGAAAATAGGCGCCATATTGGGTTGCTGTCCCCACTTGTTTAATTTGAAGATCATTTCAACGCAGAGCCGCGGAGGGCGCTGAGAATCGCGGAGAAGAGCGGCGAAGCATCCGGGGGAAAGAAGATTTTTTGACAGGATTTACAAGATTAACATGGTGGGTTAAAAGTTAGAACTGTAGTCAGCGCTCGGCCTTGTGCCAGGCGTCTGGAATCCCGGACGTCCGGCGCGAGGCCGGACGCTACATCCGGAAATGCGGCGTTACGGCAGGTTCCTGCCTGGGACGGCCGAGGGCCAGCTCGGCATTCTTTTCCACTTGGTGTCTTCGTGCCTTCGTGGTTCATTTCGAAGGTCATTTCAACGCAGAGCTGCGGAGGCCGCTGAGAATCGCGGAGAAGAACCGCGAACCATCTAACTCTTTCCCTGCGGTTTTCACCATCTGCGTTCATCTGTGTGCATCTGTGGTTTGATCTCTTGTTCCTTTCCACGCGCTCGTCGCGCTATGCATGTCCGCATTCCGTGCAAGAAGAAGAGATCCCTTTCTTACATTCTGCAGAACACCGGGAGCCCCTACCTGGGTTTCCCATCGTCATTCCTGCGTAAGCAGGAATCCAGAGGGTTTGCGGCGTGCGGGGAAGAGCGCCCTGCGTTCGCAGGGGTGAGGGGAAAGGCTATGAAGTATTAATGGTGCGTGCAAGTTGCAGGACAATGATAGTGCGTTCCTGAATTTCCGCAGAGCAATTGCCTATACTTTGGTAAGCCAGAGTTCTCATCGCAGAGGGTTATAGCTTTCTTAATGTGCGCCTGGTCTTGTGCCAGGCGTCTTAAACCCGGACGCCTGACACAAGGTCAGGCGCTACATTTCCGCGTCGAGTAACGTGCAGCCGCAACTCATACGGGCACCTTCTTCTACGCACTGGTCACCTTGTCGAAAAGTTCTCCACCCTTTACCCGATGGGTTAGTCCGGATATTTCACAGCCTTGGGCCGGCGAGCCTGAACTGCCTTGCGTAGCACATGTTGTATCAACACGTTGCGCTTGCTTCAACGCTCGACGTGGCTGTGAATATCCCAGACTATGTGATCGCGCAAAATGTCCGATGCGTTTTCCGTAAACTCAAGTTGGCGCGTTTTCTCACAACACAGGTGAACCTGAGTTGTGAGAAATGCGCGTTAGCCGCATCACAGATTTCAGCGTTAGCGGAATCACGCCTTAATACAAAGCAAGTCTTCAACGGCCTCTTCAAATTTCAGAGGATAGGGCGCAAGTATTTCCCCGTGTACGACGCCGTATTCTTCGCGAGCGTCTCCGGACTCCCCACCGCGACAATTTCACCGCCTTCATCACCGCCTTCCGGGCCGAGGTCGATGATCCAATCCGCGGTCTTGATGACATCGAGGTTATGTTCGATAACGACGACGGTATTGCCGTGCTCGACGAGACGGTGAAGAACCTGTAGCAGCTTATCGACATCGACCGCATGCAGCCCCGTCGTCGGTTCGTCCAAAATGTACAACGTGCGGCCGGTCTGGCGTTTGGCCAACTCGGTCGCGAGTTTCACGCGCTGGGCCTCGCCCCCCGAGAGCGTGGGCGCCGGCTGGCCCAGCTTGATGTATCCCAGCCCTACGTCATTCAACGTACTGAGCTTCGAATACACCGAGGGAACATTCCGGAAGAAACTGCACCCTTCCTCGACGGTCATATCGAGCACCTCGGCGATGTTTTTGCCCCGGTAGAGAATTTCGAGGGTGTCGCGGTTATACCGGTGACCGCGGCACTCTTCACACGGTACATACACGTCCGGCAGAAAGTGCATCTCGATCTGAATGACGCCATCGCCCTGACACGCTTCGCAGCGCCCGCCCTTGACATTGAAGCTGAAACGGCCCGGTTTGTAGCCCCGGGCCCGCGCCTCGGGCACCTTGCTGAATAACTCCCGAATCGGCGAAAACAAGCCCGTATACGTCGCGGGATTCGAGCGCGGCGTGCGGCCGATGGGCGATTGATCAATGTCGATGACCTTATCCACGTGTTCGAGGCCCTCGATGCGGCCGTACTTCCCCGGGCGTACCCGCACCGAGTTGTAAATCTCTCGCCTCGCCGCCGGATACAGCGTTTCGTTGATGAGACTGGACTTCCCCGACCCCGATACGCCCGTTACGCACGTGAAAACGCCCAGCGGAATCTCGACGTCAATCTTCTTCAGGTTGTTGTGTTCGGCTTCCAAGACCTTCAAAACCTTGCCATTGCACTGCTGCCGCTCTTTCGGCACCTGAATCTTGAATTTGCCGGACAAAAATTGCCCCGTGAGTGACTTCTTCGTGCGCGCAATCTGTTTCGGCGTGCCTTGGGCTACAATTTTTCCCCCGTGCACGCCGGCCCCGGGACCAAGGTCAATCACGTGGTCCGCGCGGCGAATGGTCTCTTCGTCATGTTCCACCACGATAACCGTGTTGCCGAGGTCGCGCATGCGTTCCAGGGTACTGATGAGCTTTTTGTTGTCGCGCTGGTGCAGGCCGATGCTGGGCTCATCGAGAATGTAAAGCACCCCCATCAAGCCCGAGCCGATCTGAGTGGCAAGACGGATGCGCTGCGATTCGCCGCCCGAAAGCGTGCCCGCGCTCCGATCGAGCGAAAGGTAATCGAGCCCCACGCTCACCAGGAACGTCAGGCGCTCGCGGATTTCCTTCATTATGCGTTCGGCAATCAGGCGCTGCGTCTTGTTCAACTTCAGCTCATTAAAGAAAAGGAGGGCCTCGCGAATCGAAAACGCGGTCACATCCATGATGGTCTTGCCGGCGATTGTTACGGCCCGGGCTTCCGGCCGCAAACGCGCCCCCCCGCAATCCGGACACGGCCGGCTCGACATAAACTGGCTGATCATCTCGCGGGCGCGGTTCGATTCGGTGTCGCGATAGCGCCGTGCGAGATTGGGGATAACCCCTTCAAACGGCCGTTGCACTTCAAACGTGTTGCGCCGGCCCGAATACGTGAAATCGATGTCTTCGTCCCCCGAGCCGTAGAACACGACCTCGCGGAACTCCTCCGGCAATTCCTCCCACGGCGTATGGGGATCATGGCCATAGTGGTCGCAGACGCATCGGAGCGCGTGGCGGTACATGCCATCCAACACGCGCCGCATGCTCCACGGGCGCACCGCCCCCTCCGCAATGGACAAGCTCTTGTCGGGAACCACCAATTCCGGGTCTACTTCGATCACCGACCCCAGGCCCGTACAGGTCGGACACGCCCCGTGGGGGTTGTTAAACGAAAACATCCGTGGGGCCAGTTCCTCGAAACTGATGCCGCAGTCAACACAGGCGAAATGCTCGCTCTGCAAGACCTCGCCTACCTTCTTGTCGGGCGTTTCACGCCAGATGCGTATGATCCCCTCCCCGAGTTTCAGGCATATCTCGACGGAATCGGTCAGCCGCCGTTCAATACCCTCTTTAACCACCAGCCGGTCCACTACCACGTCGATGTCATGTTTGACATAGCGTTCGAGTTCAATGTCCTCGTCCACCGTGCGGAACTCGCCATCGACTCGCACCCGCACATACCCCCGGCGCTTGATGTCCTCGAATATTTTCTGGTACGTGCCCTTCCGCTGCCGGATGATCGGCGCCATCAACTGGACCCGCGTTCCCTCCGGTAAAGCCATGATGCCGTCCACGATGGTCTGGGGCGTCTGCGACTGGATCGGCTTGCCGCACTTGTAGCAGTGCGGGATGCCGATTCGCGCAAACAGCAGGCGCAGGTAGTCGTAAATCTCGGTTACCGTGCCGACCGTCGAGCGGGGGTTCCGGTGACCCGTCCGCTGCTCGATCGAAATGGCCGGACTCAACCCGTCGATCGAGTCCACGTCCGGCTTTTCCATTTGTTCGAGGAATTGCCGCGCGTAAGACGAAAGGCTTTCCACATACCGCCGCTGCCCCTCCGCATAAATCGTGTCAAAAGCCAGGCTGGATTTGCCCGAGCCGCTGAGTCCCGTGATCACGACGAGTTTATCGCGCGGAATGGTCAGGTTCAGGTTCTTTAGATTGTGCTCCCGCGCCCCCTTCACCACGATCCCATTGTGAGACGTCACGTTCGGGAGCGAGACAGCGCGTGCCCTCTTATTCTTCTTTCGCGCCGTGGTCTTTTTCGATGCCGGCCGGCGCTTAGAAGCGGCCGTCTCGCGCTTCGGCGTACTTTTTCGTGTTTTACTCGTCTTGTTGGATTTTGCAGGCATAAAAACAGGTGTTGACTCCTGGAGAATTGGCATTGATGCTGCCGCGTCGTGCGCGCACCCGCACGAACCACGGAACAAAGGGAGATCATACAGAATTCCAAGGGGGCAATGCTAACCTTCAAGCATTCCGGATGTGGACCTTGTGGACCGAGTGGACATGGGAGGACCCGCCGCTCTTACGACCTGCTGTGACGTGGTCTCCTGACCACGTCACTCTTACGACCGAAGGTCTCCAACCCCTAAAGGGGGGCGGGTTTTCCTACCCGCCCATTAATAGCCGCGAACGGTTATGTTCGCGCTCCGCTTTTCTTGTCCCGTACACGGTTTGAGCTTATGCCCTGAACAGGATACCGGCGACG
>JAWODE010000067.1:0-5119 GCA_046483455.1 Candidatus Hydrogenedentota bacterium
CCAAAACATGGGCCCTCCGGCGAAGCAGGCTCTTGCCATGCAGCGTCCTCCCGCCGAGATCGAGCCCTGGTACGGCCCCTCGCGAGGATTTAATTTCCTCCGCGAAGTGCAACCGGTCCTCGACCGATACTGCATCGGTTGCCACGACGGCTCGAAGGACGGCCTCCCTAATCTCAAACAGCGCAGTTACATCACCGATTACAAAAGCGTCTTTCATCATGGTGGTAAAGATGCCGGCCATTTTTCGGTGTCCTACGCCGAGCTCCACCGTTTCGTGCGGCGACCCGGACTCGAGAGCGACTACCACCTTCTCACGCCCATGGAATTTCACGCCGACACGACGCAATTGGTCCAAATGCTCGAGAAAGGTCACCACGGCGTGGAACTGGACAACGAAGCATGGGATCGCCTTATCACGTGGATCGATTTGAACGCCCCCTTCCATGGAACGTGGCATGAAATCGCCGGTGAAAAACGCGTGGCCAATCCGGCCAAACGCCGCCGCGAATTGCTGAAACGCTATGCGAATATGGACCAAGATTTCGAGGCTATCCCCGAAACTCCCCGCGAACCCGTCGAAACCATCATGCCGACACCTGAGCAACAGGCCAGCGCGCCGGAGCCTGTTTGCCCCGGATGGCCGTTCGATGCCGATGAAGCCCGGCGCCGCCAGAATGCCGCCCTTGGGGAACTGCGTTTAGCTGCCGACAGCGCGGATATTACACCTCGTCAAACCATCGACCTCGGTAACGGCATCACCCTCGAACTTGTCCTTATCCCCGCGGGATCGTTCATTATGGGGTCCGCTGAGGGCTATTCCGATGAAGCCCCCGTAGCCGCCGTCACCATCGAACGACCGTTCTGGATGGCGCGCACCGAGATTACCAACGCCCAATTCGAATCCTTCGACCCTACCCACGACAGCAAAGTCGAGAGCCGGTTCTCGATGCAGTTTGGCGTGCGGGGGTTTTACGTCAACAGTCCCGGACAGCCTGCCGTGCGCGTGTCCTGGACCGAAGCGATGGATTTCTGCGCGTGGCTGTCCGAAAAAACGGGCCGCCCCTTCACCTTGCCTACCGAAGCGCAATGGGAGTACGCCTGCCGCGCGGGTTCCGCCGACGCATTCTCGTTTGGACCTGTCGAGGCCGACTATACGCAATACGCCAATTTCGCGGACCAGAAACTACGCGAGTTCGTCTGCCACACGTACAAGAAAGAGCGCGAGCCTTGGCTCCACGCCAGCAAATACGACGACTGGATTCCCAAAGACTTGCGTTTCAACGACGGCGGCTTTCTTTCGGACGGCGTCGCCCTCTATCAGCCCAACGCGTGGGGGCTCCACGACATGCACGGAAACGTCTGGGAATGGACCCGCTCGGCATACCGGCCCTATCCCTACGATGAGAACGACGGACGCAACGCGCTCGACGCCGAAGGCGACCGTGTCGCCCGGGGCGGTTCCTGGCGCGACCGGCCCATGCGCGCCCGTTCGGCCATGCGCCTACCGTACCGCCCCTACCAGCGCGTCTACAACGTTGGCTTTCGGGTGGTGTCGCCGGTAAAAGGAGATATCCAGATTGCGGCAGAAACCAAAAACTAAAGGATATGTGGTCTGGATGTGTTTTGGAGAAGCGAATCGGCGACGCTGCCGCGTGGTCTCCTCTGGCCCACACTGCTGTGGCTTCCCCTGCTGTGGCGTGGTCTCCCGACCGCGCCACTCTTGCGACCGAAGGTCTCCAAATCTCTTTCTCGGCATCTTGCCACTCGCATCGTTCCTCTCAGTCCTGATCTGCGCCACATCCCCCGCTCAGCCCCCTATCGCGCCCGAAGTCGCCGCCAAATTCACCATTCTCCAGAACGGCGGATTCGAAGAGGGGGCCGAAATGCCCGCTTGGTGGTCGCGTCATCCCGCCGAAAACAACGACCGCAATCTCCATGCCCGCGACACCCGAACCGCGTATTCCGGCCAAGCCTCCGCCCTCATCGAATGGCTGGACCCCATCGCCGGACCCAACAAGGCCCCCTTGCAGTGGAGCAAATACGGCCTTCCGGTCAAGGGCGGCACAGAGCTCATCTTTTCCGGGTTTGTGAAGGTCGAGGGGGCGCCAGAATGCCACGTGGGCATTCATTTCTATGATGCGGAAAAGACTCACCTCGGTTTCCAGTCCGTCCCCCATCCCGAGAACCCGCGGGACTGGACCTATTTCGAAGGGTACGTACCCGTTCCCTCCGGCGCAGCCACAATGGGCGCTGTCCTCTACTCACGCATGGGCGGTAAGACCTGGTACGACGATGTCGCCCTTCTCGGCACACCCGCCCTCAAAGCAACCAGAGGGACACCCACAATCAACGGCATCCTCGATGACCCCTGCTGGACCGATGCGAACCTTGTCGACGATTTCATCGACCACGCAGGGACCGGAACAGCCGCGCGACCCGTCCGCGCGTGGATTGCCTACGATGACACCGCCGTATACGTTGCGTTCGATTGTCCTGCGCAAGGAAATTTCGAAAACGAGTGGGTAACCGTTTATCTTGAGCCCAATCACGCGCATACCGAGCACTTCGTGTTGCGTCTCAAAGAAAATGGCAGCCTGGATACGGCGAAATGCTCGGCCGCTCGCGCGCCGGGGTCCGGCGAACAGCCCTGGCTTTGCGAGGCAAACACCGCCGTGACCCAATCCAATACTTGCTGGCGGGCGGAAATCGCCATCCCTCTCGAATCTCTCGACCTCGGTCCCGACACAAAATCTGCGTGGGGGCTTCAACTGGCCCGCTATGACGTTGCTTCCGACCAAATCGTAAGCTGGTCTGTTTCCAGAGACCTCGGCAATCCCGGGCGCTTCGGAAATGTGGCGATCGCCCCCCATCTGACGCCGTTTCTCCGGTCAGCGCTCCAGCGCGAAGCGGAAACCGCAGCGAAAGACCGCGTTTCGCTCGAACAGGAATTCCGTAGCGTAAATCTCACCCCCGATACCGCCCCCGAGGTGTACGCCCTTCTAAAACGCGCCGCAGAAAACGAATCCCGCATGGCCGCGGCTGGCGATAGCCGACAACCCCTCACAGCGGAAAGCGCCCGTGCATGGATAACCAACCACGCAACCATGCTTCGTGAAGCGCGCTCGAAAGGACTCGACGCACACTATAGCGGCGCAACAGCATGTGGAGACGCCCCCTTTGCGGTGCTCGTTGCCGGCACACTGCAAAAGGTCCCTCGTACCGGCCCCGTGAACCACGGCACCTTCGCCACGGCGGTCGCGCTCTCCGCCGCAAGGGACGAATCGGAGTCTTTCCAACTCGTCGTAGTTCCCCGGAACGCCGAACTCTCGAATATTTCCGTCGATGCGCCTCCTTTATCCGGCCCCGGCGCGCCGCTGCCTGTTTCATGGCGCCGTGTCGATTACGTCGAGACCGGCCAGCCCAAACGGTACGAACCCGAACACGTGGGTTGGTGGCCGGACGTTCTGATGCCGCCGGGCGCGTTTAACGTATCCCAAAACCGTCGCCAGCCCCTGTGGTTCACCGTCTCCGTTCCCCCTGATGCCGCGCAGGGCATATACAAAGGTGAAGTGACCATCCGCGCTGACGGGCATGCCGTGTCAATGCCCGTCAGTTTGCGCGTCCATAACTTCCGACTTCCGCGGCCCGGCACATTGGCGGCGCCTTTCGGGTTGTACGCCCGCGCCCTGTCTAACTGGTATTTCGGCACCGGCGACTATGCCAAAGTGCTTTCCCCTGAAACTTTCGCGGAATGGTGCGCGTTCATGGGCGAATACCGCCTTACCCCCAAGAATATCGCCAACGAGTACTGGAAACGCACCGAAAAAGAGGGCAACGTCGAGTTCGATTTGTCAACGACCCGCGACATCGTCACGCCGTTGACATCCCAATATTTCCCGCCCTACTCGTTCTGCGTTTACCGCCTCCCCTGTCCGGCGGATGTGCGCGACGGCACCACCAAGGCCGACCCCAACGTCTGGATTCGCGACCTCGCCGCGCGCGTCGATGCGTATAAGGCCATGGGGCTTCCCGAGGAAGCCTATGTTTACGGTATCGACGAGCCCAGCCCCAAGGCCTACGAATTCGTTCGGGGCGTTTACGAAATGGCCCGCACAGCTGCCCCGGGATTCCCCATTATGCAAACCGTCAACCATACCCCGCCCAGAGAACTCGCCGACTTGGTCGACATCTGGTGCCCGCTGTCGCGAAGCGCGGGCGACCCGTTCTACCAGGAACGCCGTAAGGCGGGCGATACCCTCTGGACCTATGTGTGCTGCTCGCCTCCCCCGCCCTATGCCAATTTCTTCATCGACCAACCCGCCATAGACCACCGCATGGTCTTCTGGCAAGCGCGCCAAGTCGGCGCGACGGGCGTGTTGTATTGGTGTGTAGCCTGGTGGAACGGTATCCCCGGGCCCTCGGGCAACACGCCATACTTCCCTGAAGTCCCCATCGTGCTTAAGGACAACGCCGACACCCTCACCCATCTCGGTGTTAACGGCGACGGCGCTCTCATCTGGCCGGGACCGGACATGACCCCCTACCCGTCCATTCGGCTTGAAATTGTCCGCGATGGCATTGAAGACTATGAATACTTCTCGTTGCTGGAGCGGCTTCTGGAACAGGTCAAGGCCCTGCCCGAAGATGTGCGCCCAGCCCCGGACCTCCTTGTTCGCGCCTCGCAACTTCTCATCGTCCCGGAATTTATCTCCGCAAGCATGACAGACTTTACAAAAGACCCTGAGACGCTCCTCTCGCACCGCGCCGCCCTCGCCGAGATGATTGAATCCCTCACCAACGCCTTGGCACACTGACACCGAAGACGTGGGAATGAAAAAGGGGCTGAACCATTCGAATTGAGCGAAAAACATGGACTGACCCCGTGGTTTGCGTAGCAACCCGGGGTCTGCCTCGAAAATTCAAAAACCGGGACAGTCCCGTCTCGCTCCTTCGTCGCTCACTTGGTACAGTCCCGGTTTTTGAATTTTCGAGGCAGCCCCCGGGTTGCTACGCAAACCACGGGGGTCAGTCCATGTTTTTCGCTCAATTCGAATGGTTCAGGCCCTTTTTCATTCCCACGTCTTCGGTGTCAGTGTGCCAAGGCGTTGGTGAGGGATTC
>JAWODE010000072.1:0-9605 GCA_046483455.1 Candidatus Hydrogenedentota bacterium
ATGGCTTTCGAGAATATCTCCGCGAGGATAAGCGCCGGAATGAATCCCGCCACGGCCCGAAGACCTGACAGGTTGCAGGTTACGGCGAACGCACGTACATCAAGGCGATTAACCAGACCAGCATCAGAATGGCCAGGATTGCCGTGATGCCAAAAAGGATGAGATCTCCCGCCAATACCCCCGCGAACGGATTGGCTCCCAATCGCCGGGTAATACTGGTGAATTAAAGAAAAATGCCTGAGAAATGCCAGTAAACTCGATCTTTTCGGACACCCATCAGGTGAGATTGGGGCAGGGAGAATTCTCGTGCTTTGGCGTTTCCCTAAACGACATTTTAGACAATCCGGATGTAGCGCCTGACCTCGTGTCAGGCGTCCGGGTCCAACACGCCTGACACGAGGTCAGGCGCTACATTCTGTCAGAAAACTCAGAGCGGTTCGAGCGGTATTGCCAGGCTGCGTGATTTGCCCAGTTCTGATTTGGTTTGGCTTATCCGGTGATTTCGGAAGGCCGGAGGCGGTTGCGGAATTGATCTTGGTCCAGAAACAACTCACACACAGTCAGGGGGAACAGGGAGGACAAGAATGCTCCGTGCTTTCACTGTTCTTCGTTCCGTTTGCAGCCGGGCCGTCTGGCCGTTATCCTTGTCACAATATGGCGCATACAAATGAAACGCCAAAACGAAACGCTTCAGTGTTCAATAGCAAGCCACGGAAGAGGTATTTTCAGACGTACTCGTTTGTCGACTGTCTGCCCGAATGGCCATGGCTGCACTCGAGATCGAGCCCCGGGTCAATAAAAAAGGAGCGCAAGCTATGATAGAGGCGCTTCAATGACGGTTTTAACACTTAGTGTACTGGTTGCGGGTGCGTTGGCGCACCTCGCGGCGACGGTTGCCGCCGTGCAATTCCTTTTGCGGGAAAAGGAAGCATTCCTCCACGTGAGCCGCCGTCTCGCACTGATCGGAATGGGCCTGTTTCTGGCAGTTTTCGTGCTGCGGTGGACAACATGGGGCAGGTTACCCATGACCACCGTACCGGATGCCCTGGTGGTCTTCGTCATTTTTGCGACCCTCGTCATGTTCGCATCCACGCAACGCAAGACGAAGGCGGTCTCGTCGTTTTATTTGCCCCCAATTCTGGCGTTGGCTGTCTTATGCGCGGTCACGGCTCCAGGCACTTTTACGCGCCCGCCGAAAGCCCTTGATGCAATGTTTCTCGCGGGCCATGTCAGCCTGGCGTTTCTGGCCTACGCGTTTTTTCTCGGCGCCAGCGTAACCAGCGTGGCCTACCTGTTTCAGGCGCGCCATTTGAAAAATCACAATACCCGGGGGCTGTTTCTAACACTTCCGTCCCTTGAGCGTTTGGACAAAAGCCTGTATCTACTCATTCGCCATGGATACATCGTGTTCGCGTTGACTCTTATTGTGGGGGGCGTTTGGGTTCACATAGATGCGGAGCGGTTGGGGCCGCGCTGGTATCTCGCCCCCAAGATTCTGCAATCGGTCGCAATGGTGGCATTTTATGCTCTCATATTTCATGCCCGCCAGCTTGGCCTTTTGCGGGGACGGAAGCTGGCGTTTGCGGTCTTGATAGGCTTCTCCGCCATGTTCGGCATCTATCTGTTGCGCGCACTGTTGGGCGTGTCGTATTACCATTTCTGGGAGTCCACGGCATGGGCGTTGTAGTGGTTGGCCTCAGCCATCATACGAGCCCGCTCGAGTTACGGGAACGCCTGCATTTCCCGCCCGAAAGTATTCCCAGCGCCCTGCTCGAGTTGCAGAACCGTTTGAATGGCGGGGCGGCCGTCATTTTGAGCACGTGTAACCGCGTCGAGGTCTACGCCCACCACGATAAAGACGCCGCCGCCCTCTGCGAAGACATCCGCGCATTCATCACCGAGTGGCACGGCGTACCCGGCGAAGAATTTGCTGACTCCTTTTATGAGTACAAGGGCCCCGAAGCAGTCGGGCACCTCTTCCGCGTAACGGCAAGTCTCGACAGCCTGGTCGTCGGCGAGGCACAGATTCTCGGGCAGGTCCACGAAGCATTTATGCTCGCACAGTCGCAACAAACTCACGACAAAGTCCTCTCGGCGATGTTTCAGCGCGCCTTCCGCGTGGCAAAACAGGTGCGCACCGAAACCAAGATCGGGGCGGGCAAAGTTTCCGTAGCCTCGGTGGCCGTAGACCTGGCCGTCTCGATCTTTATGGACCTGGAAGACAAAACGGTCATGATCGTCGGGTCAGGCAAGATGGGCGAAACTACACTCAAGAGCCTGCTGGCGTGCGGCGTCGGCCGGATATTGCTCGCGAACCGGAGTGCGGAGAAAGCCATCAGCCTGGCAGAATCCCTCGGGGGTGAAGCAGTGGCTTTTGAAGCCCTCGACGATACCTTGCACCGGGCCGATATCGTCATTACATCCACCGCGGCTACGGCGCCGATCCTTACCCCTGCCCATTTTCAGCGCGCCCTCAAGAAACGGGGCAATGCCCCCATGTTCGTCATCGACATCGCCGTACCGCGTAACGTAGCTCCCCAGGTGAACGATCTCGATAATGTCTACCTTTATGACGGGGACGCATTGCAGCAGGTAGCCAATGAAAATCTGGAAGCGCGCCGCGAAGAAATCGACCAGTGTCTTAAAATGGTCGACGAAGGTGTCGAAAAATTCGTGCAATGGATGCGGAGTCTGGCCGCGGAGCCCGCCATCTTGTCGATTTCCGAGGAATTGCACGGGATTCGCGAGCGCGAACTCGAGAAACTTTTAACGGCGCATCCCGATTTGACGAAAGAACACCAGGAAGCCATCACCGAGATGACGCGGCGTCTCGTCAATACGATTCTTCAGCGACCCATGACCCAGTTGAAACGCGAAGTGGTGACGGAAGACCCGAGTTTTGTATTGCAGCTTGTGCGGCGTATTTTCGGATTGAAGGAGACATAATGCCCTCACCCATTATTATCGGCTCACGCGGCAGCGGTCTCGCCATGCGCCAGTCCGAGCAAATTGCCGACGCGCTTCGGGACTTACTGCCCGACACGGAAGTGAGAATCACCGCGATCCACACCACGGGCGATAGGATCACGGATGCCCTCCTATCGCGCGTGGGCGGGAAGGGCCTGTTCACGAAAGAGATCGAGGAAGCCCTCTTGGCCGGGGACGTCGCTCTCGCCGTCCACAGCATGAAAGACCTTCCGACCGAACTGCCGGAAGGGTTGTGTGTCGGTGCGGTGCCTGAACGCGAGGAACCCCATGATGTACTCATCAGCCATGAGGGGCAGGTATTGGAGGAATTGCACGCCCACGCGCACGTGGGAACGTCCAGTCTCCGCCGGGCCGCGCAACTTCGGGCGTATCGCAAGGACCTCGACGTTGTCCCGCTTCGAGGAAACGTCGACACGCGCTTGCGCAAAGTGCGTGAGGGAGAAATAGACGCCGCAATCCTTGCCGGGGCCGGTTTACGGCGGATGGGGCTCGCACAAGAGATCACCCAGCAGCTTTCGGACAGCATCATGCTGCCCGCTCCCGCCCAAGGGGCCTTGGCGATTGAAGTGCGCGAGGACAACATAGCAATCCGCGAGCTTCTGGCCCGGCTCGAGGATGCCGACAGCAGAACCGCCGTCACCGCCGAGCGGACGTTCCTGGCCTCCCTCGAGGGCGGATGCCAGGTGCCCTTGGGTGCGTTGGCACGGCGCGAAGGAGAACAGCTCATTCTCGATGCGTGCGTCTGCAGCCTCGACGGCGCGCACGTCTTGCGGTGCACCGCGGAAGGCCCCTATGATCGGCCGGAAGAAACCGGTTTGCGGGCCGCGGAACTCCTTCGAAAGCAAGGCGCGGATGCATTGCTGGACTCGTTACGATGAAGAAAGAACGGGGCAATGTTTTGTCGGGTAAACGCATCGCCGTTACCCGCGCGCGCTCCCAAGCCGGGGAATTCACACGGTCCCTCGAAGGGTTGGGCGCAGACGTGTTCGCGTTTCCGACCATCGAGATCGTTCCCGTCGAGCCCATTGAGGATTTTGGCTCCGTCGGCGACTACGACTGGGTCGTGTTCTCGAGCGTAAACAGTGTTGAAATATTCTTTGACCGTATCGAGACCATGGGTCTCGACGCCCGAGATTTTCGCGGCGTCAAAGTGTGTGCCGTGGGTTCCGCAACGGCTGTGGCACTCGAGGACCGCTCCCTGCGCGTCGATGCGATGCCGGAAAAACATGTCGCGGAAGCCCTCATGGCCGAATTGCTCGAACACGAATTGAACTTGCAGGGTAAACGTGTATTATTGCCCCGAGCCGACATCGCGCGACCGTTTCTACCGGAAGCGTTGCGTCAACACGACGCGGACGTTACAGAATTGACCATTTACAAAACGGTGGCGCCGGAATCGTCGGAAGACTTTGCCGACGCGCTTATGACTTTTGCGCCGGATATAGTCACCTTCACAAGTTCGTCGACGGCGCGCAATTTTCACCGAATGCTCGGCGAGAACCGCATCGAGACTCTCAAAAAACATGTCGCGTTCGCGGTGATTGGCCCTATTACCGCCCAAACTGCGCGGGAACTGGGGATGCACCCCGCTATCGAGGCAAAAAAACACAGTATTCCGGGACTAATTCAGGCTATAGTGGACTGGGCGGCATCGCCGTAAAGAGGAGGTACCGTGGCTTATCCGAAAACACGTATGCGCAGGCTTCGGCGGAACGCAACCTTCCGTCGCATGGTGCGCGAAACGCGGCTCAGCGTTGACAATCTTGTCTTCCCGATGTTCGTGCGGCCGGGCGAGGGCGTGCGCAACCCCATCGCCTCGATGCCGGGTAATTTCCAGTTCTCGGTCGACACCCTCGCCGAGGAAGCGAAGAAAGTCGCCGGGTGCGGCGTCCCCGCCATCATTCTCTTCGGCATTCCCGAGCATAAGGATGCCGTTGGAAGCGAGGCCTATGCAGACGACGCTATGGTTTGCCGCGCCATCGAGGCTGTGAAACGCGCCGCCCCCGAATTGTGCGTCATCACGGACGTCTGTCTGTGCGAATACACTGACCACGGCCACTGCGGTGTGATCAAAGACAACCGCGATGGCGTGCCCGATGTCGACAACGACGTTACCCTCGAACTCCTCGTAAAAGAAGCGCTGGCCCATGTGCGGGCAGGAGCGGACATGGTAGCCCCATCGGATATGATGGACGGGCGGGTCGGCGCCATGCGCGATGGACTCGATGAGGCCGGTTTTTCCGACGTGCCGATCATGGCCTACAGCGCGAAGTTTGCTTCGAGTTTTTACGGGCCGTTCCGCGATGCGGCCGAATCGCCCCCCCAGTTCGGCGACCGGTCGTCCTACCAAATGGACCCGGCCAATGGACGTGAGGCGCTGCGGGAAATCGCATTGGACATCGAAGAGGGCGCGGACATTGTGATGGTGAAGCCGGCCTTGGCCTATCTGGATGTGCTCGCGCTGGCGGCACAACGGTTCGACCTGCCGCTGGCGGCGTATCATGTGTCCGGCGAGTTTGCTATGGTGAAAGCCGCGGCAGCGAATGGATGGATTGACGAGAAACGGACGGCGCTCGAAATTCTCACTTCGATTCGGCGTGCCGGGGCGTCGCTTATTCTTACTTACTGGGCGTGCGATGCGGCCCGCTGGTTTGCCGAGGGATAATGCGTCGCATCTTGGGGAAGAATCCGGATATACTCGCAGCGTGAAAGGAGAATTATAATGCAACACCTACGCATGTTGACAAAGGCGCAGGCCGTCAAAGCCCAAGTACTCTCCGAGGAGAAGCAAGAGACCCTCGAGTGGTTCAATTTCACAATCGATGTGCTGAGTGTTTTTACCCGACTGTTCGGCCCCAAGGTTTTTTAGCAAGAAACACAAGCGTAACAACGGTTATCTAAGGTATGAAACGAACAAAATCGGCAGCGCTCTGGCGCGAAGCAAACAAGTATCTGGTAGGCGGCGTGAACAGCCCTGTGCGGGCCTTCAATGCGGTGGGCGGCGAACCATTTTTCGCCGCCTCGGGCAAGGGTCCGTACATCCAGGATATAGACGGCAACCGGTACGTGGACTATGTGTTGTCCTGGGGGCCCTTGGTGATGGGACACGTCCATCCCCGCGTCGTCCAAGCCGTAACAAGTGCAATGGAATCGGGCTCAAGTTTCGGCATCTCGACGGAGTCTGAGGTCCGCCTGGCCGAGCGTATCATCCATCATTTCCCCTCAATCGAGAAAATCCGCTTCGTGAACAGCGGCACCGAGGCGGTTATGAGCGCCATTCGCCTCGGGCGCGGGTACACAAAGAAAGACCTCGTCGTGAAGGTGGCCGGCTGCTACCACGGTCATATGGACGCCTTGCTCGTGCGGGCCGGAAGCGGCTTAACCACCCTTGGAAAGCCTGACAGCCAAGGCGTGCCCGATGCGTACACCCAATGCACCCTCGTGATTCCATACAATGACCTCGAGGCTGCCCGGGAGCTATTCGACAAGTACGGCGAGGATATCGCCTGCTTGGTGGTCGAGCCCGTACCCGGAAACATGGGCGTGGTCCTCCCCGAACCCGGATACCTCGAAGGCCTGCGCGAAATCACCTCGTCGAGCGGGTCGTTGCTCATTTTCGACGAAGTCATGTCAGGGTTTCGGGTCGCCATGGGAGGCGCGCAAGCCCGCTACCACATCAAACCCGACCTCACTGTGTTGGGCAAAGTCATCGGCGGAGGCATGCCCGTCGGGGCGTACGGCGGTCCGGCCGAGATCATGAGCCTGCTCGCGCCCGAGGGCCCCGTATACCAGGCAGGCACGCTGTCCGGAAACCCGCTCGCCATGGCCGCCGGGCTTGCCACGCTCGAGGCTCTCGAACAACCAGGCGTGTTCGAGCGTATCGAGCAGTCCATGACCCGGCTTTGTGAAGGAATGGGCGCAATTGCCAAAGAGACGGGCACACCGGTTTACCAAACCCACGCCGGGTCAATGGCATGCCTATTCTTCAACGAGAAGCCCGTCCGGAATTACGACGATGCCACGGCCTCCGATACGAAGCGCTATGCCGCGTTTTTCCGGGGAATGCTCGAACGCGGAGTCTATTTTGCGCCTTCCCAATTCGAAACCGCTTTCATGAGCGCCGCACACACCAACGCCGAGCTCGATAAAACGCTCGACGCCGCGCGCGACACCTTTGCCGAGTTGCTGTAATGCTTTGCGAACAGGTTGAAGTCATACCGCGGAGTGGAACTACTTGCGCCGCGCGGTAAGGCGTAGGGTGCCGTGGTAAGCCGGGGAAAGGGAAGAAAAAATGCGTTACCACACGTCACGTTCTTTTCGTGCTACGTCAATGGGCAAAACGGCCGCGCTGGTGGTCGCATGTTGTCTGTTCATTGCGCTGATCGGCTGCCCAAAGCCGCCTCAGGACCAAGAAGAGCCCGCGGACTCATTTGCCTGCGTCGAAGAGGCCGGGGCGCTTTACGAGTCCTTGTTGGATGCTGGGCCAGCTCAAGAGGCGCGCGAAGAGGTCGTTGCGTGGCTTCTGACCCAGCCCGAGGTCGAGGATGCGGGCATCGCGTCGTGCGGCACGACGGTGTGGGTACATTTAGAAGACGGCACCACCGGGGGGATCATGACCGAGACGTTCCCCGATCTTCCGCCGCTGAAGCATACCGCGCCGGCTCCGCTTCCGTCGGCCCCTCCTGCCGCACACGCCAAGCTCGGGGCAACCACATTCTTCATGTCTCCTTTCCGCTTTCAGTTCAAGGATTGGGAAGAAGCCCCCACGATTCAGGAATACTATAAGGAGCCGCTTACGAGTACGCAGCTCGGCGTCGAATACCTCGACGGGCAAGTGACGGTTGATGCTGTGCGGGGATTCCTGGGCCTCGGCGGCAGGTACCCGCCAACGCAACTGATTTATTCGAGCCACGGCGGAATAACGCGGGTTCGCGGGTTTTCCGATGAAATGGGCATCATTGCCACCGGAGAAAAGGTGACATCCGCCCTATCCCACGCGTATGCGGAAGAGCTGCAAGCTGGGCGCGTGGTGAGAAAATACATTCCTGATGCAAAAGGCAGCTATTACTGTTTTACCCCCGAGTTTGTGCGTTACTGGACCGAATACTTTAACAGTCACGCCCCAGACGATCATTGGCACTGGCTGCAACGCTATGTGTACATATCGACATGTCACAGCGCCCACCCGTCCTGGCCTGCCGCTTTCACGGAAACCGGAGCCGTGTACTACGCTGGATACGACGGAAAGGTCTATTCGGATTTTGCCAGCGAAACGGGTATCCAGTTTTTTGAATTTCTGGCGCACGGTGAAACCATCTTGGATGCCTACAATCATGTCGAGCCCAAGTGGGACCCCAAAACACTCGGATTCTTCGATCTCCAGCAGGTTGCCAGTGACGCGCGCGTGTTTTACCGCGGCTTTTTCTCGCTCGACGGCGAGCAGATGGCCACTTCATCTCACGATTGGCTTGGCTTGGGGCCCGGCGGAATCACGGGCGGAATCTGTGTTGACACGTCGAATGACTCTGTCGGCAGCTTGACCATTCAGTTGAATTCGCTTGAAACCGGCACACAGACGATCACCGAAGGCAGCGACGCCGTGATCGAGTTCATTGACCCGCAGGGCAGCAACTGGACCGCCAGCGGCACCCTCCAGGATGAGCACAACGCGCCGTGCGGCGGCGAGATTAGAGTTATCGAACTGGAACATACCACCGGCACACCCGTGCGGTTCGAGGTCGAGGCGACGTTGGCCTACACCGTTGATTTCGATGTTTGGGAAACAAAGACCATGGTCGGAGAGTTCATCGCCATTAATCTTGTTGGTTTAGGAGACGACTGAGAGTTGCATTGAGAATAGCTTTCCGTATTCCTTCGTCGAAGGGAAAACCCCGAGACAGCGAACCATGAGCCAGGGGGCTCACCCGTAGACCATGAAAATAGGGTCCCCTCGCTGTGTCGCGGTTTCTGACCGCGACACTCTTCCGACCACGCGGGCCTCCGCGTGGTCTCCAGTCCGGCAACGGAGGACGGGTTGTCCAACCCGTCCTTAAGACCACCGCGGACGGATACGTCCGCGCTCCTTGTAATACTGACCGGCGAGGGCGCCGGTCCCACACCGGAAAAATATCCGAGGCAGACTATGGTTCTTGGGCGTGTGGGGTAAGAGGCGGTAGGTTCGGTCAATGAATCTGGGGCACGCATCGTGGTTCCAGGTTTTCCGCACCGTGTCCTCCGCCCCAAGAAAGCCGAATCACCACAAATCGAGAGAAATGTGCATTCTTTCTCGGAAACTCTGGTGTCCTCCGATGGGACCGGCGCCCTCGCCGGCCGATCTTATTTTCAGCGTCGACGGATTAGCCGAGCGGCGCATGTTTCGCTGTCCCTGGCTTTCCCAAATTATTACTTTTGTTCCTTTTTAGCGGGCGGATTCCCCAGATCGCCGGGTAACATGCGACTACATAACTCAAGAGTGCCGTGGCTATCGGGTACAGATTCAATAGGCGAGTCACCCATCTGGTGAGGCTGGAGACTACTCGGCCATCTGGAGCGCCGAAGGCGCGCTAACATACCAGCCCAGCCTGAAGGGCTGGGTATATACGCATTCCTATACATCC
>JAWODE010000085.1:0-11279 GCA_046483455.1 Candidatus Hydrogenedentota bacterium
CAGGTGCGGCTTATCGAGTACACCCCAAACCAAGGCAAAGGACACGCCGTACGCACCGGCATGCTTGCGGCGGAAGGCGACTATTGTTTGTTCTCCGATGCGGACGGATCGACCCCCGTCGAGGAAATCGAAAAACTCTGGCCGCATTTTCAAGATGGGGCCGATATCGTGATTGGTTCCCGGACCGTACCCGATGCCGATGTGCAAGTACGGCAAGCCTGGTACCGCCAAACCATGGGGCGCATTTTCAATCTTTTCGTTCGGTTACTGGCCCTTACGGGGTTTCCGGACACGCAGTGCGGCTTCAAAGGCTTTACCCAAGCAGCCGTGGCGGACATCTTTCCCCGCATGGTCATCCAGGGTTTTGGGTTTGACACCGAAGCCCTGTTCATCGCGCGCAAGCACGGCTTCCGCATCGATCAGGTGGGCGTGCGATGGCTGAACTCGCCGTCATCGAGCGTAAACGCCGTCCGCGATTCGGCGCGCATGCTTCGTGACCTTATACGTATTCGCCTGCGAGATATCCGGCATCAATACGATTAAAAGAAGGGGTTTCAAAACGGTTCGAGGCAAATTCGGCCTGTTTTCGGCCAATAGAATCGGGGAAACGGTCGTAACCGACAAGGAGGGGGACGGTGTTCTCGAGCAGACGGTTCCACGTAATACACACAACCTATCGGGTTTTTGTGAGCATCTTCCTGCTCATTCTCTTTCTTTCGGCGGTCCCTGTCTCCGCCCAATCCGGCACCTTGGAGTGGTCGGAATTGCCACCGATTCCGAACCCCGAAGGCGTGGCCGGACCCTTTGTCGGAGTGCATAACGACGCTTTGATTGTCGCAGGCGGCGCGAATTTCCCCAACGAACCCCGCTGGGAAGCCGACAAAGTCTGGCATGCGGATACGTATGTGCTCGTGCACGGCGAGGACGGGTACAACTGGCTCACGGCCGCGCCTCTACCGGCGCCCCGGGCCTATGGGACCGCCGTCTCGACGCCCGACGGGGTCCTGTGTATGGGCGGCAACGATGCCGCCACCACGTTCGCCGACGTTTTCCTGCTCCAATGGGAGCCCGCCGGTCGGAAACTCACACGCATCGAGTATCCGCCCCTTCCCAAACCCTGCGCGTCGGGCTGCGCCACGCTCATCGGCAACAACGTCTATTTGGCGGGCGGACAAAGCGGTTCCACCCTCGACACCGCCATGACCAATTTCTGGATGCTCGATCTCTCCCAACATGATGCCCCCGGCTTCGCCTGGCAGGAACTGCCACCCTGGCCGGGTCCGTCTCGCGCGTACAACATTACCGCCACACAGCACGACGGCTACCATGACGGTGTGTATGTCATCAGCGGGCGCCGGCAGGGCGCGTCCGGTGTCCAATTCCTCAACGACGTCTGGGAGTATATCCCCGCTCTTGGCGAATGGCATCAACGCGCCGACGTGCCCCGTCCCGTCATGGCGGGTACCGGTATCGGCTGGGGACAGAGCCATATCTTCGTGCTCGGCGGCGCCGACGGGTCCCTCTTCGACAAGGCCGATGAACTTAAAGACGAGCACCCCGGCTTCCCCAAAAAGGCCCTCGCGTATCACACCATTACCGACACGTGGACCTCCGCCGGGCCCATGCCCGCCAACCACGTCACGACCGTGCCGGTGCACTGGACCGTAAACGGCGAAGACCACATCGTGATTGCAAGCGGCGAGGTGCGCCCCCGGGTACGCTCGCCGAAAGTCTGGGCGGTTCGCTCTGCGCCCCTCGAAACGGGATTCGGCGCCGTGAACTACACCGTGCTGGCCATCTACCTCTTGGCCATGGTTGGCGTCGGCGGCTACTTCGCCCGGCGCAACAAGGACACCAACGACTACTTCCGCGGCGGCATGAAAATGGCGTGGTGGGCAGCGGGCTGCTCGATCTTCGCGACCATGCTCAGCTCGGTGACCTATACGGGCATCCCCTCGAAAGCCTTCGCCCAGGACTGGAAGTACATGGTCGGCAATTTCATGATTGTCGGCGTTGCCCCGATCGCCATTTTCATCGCACTGCCTTTCTTTCGGCGCATTGACGCCACCAGCGCCTATGAATACCTCGAGAAGCGGTTCAACCGGGCGGTTCGGCTGTTTGGAAGCGCCAGCTTCACACTCTTTCACCTGTTCCGAATGGCCGTCGTGATGTCGTTGACGGCCTACGCCCTGGCCGCGGCCACGCCCCTCAGCCCCACGCAATCCGTCCTGATCATGGGTATCCTGAGCATCATTTACTGCACCCTCGGCGGGGTCGAGGGCGTCATCTGGACCGATACCCTCCAGACCGTCGTGCTTCTGGGCGGCGCGATACTGGCTTTGGGCATGCTGATTGCCGGGGTGGACGGCGGGTTGAGTGGATTCTTCGCCACCGGCGCTGAATACGGCAAATTCAACATGGCCGACTGGGATTTCGCGCCCGACAGCTTCACCCGCATGGCCATCTGGGTGGTGCTGCTCGGGTCGTTCGGGCAGAACATCAGCTCCTATACCGCCGACCAGGCCGTGGTGCAGCGCTACATGACCACCTCGACCAAGCGCCAGGCCGCACAGTCGATCTGGACCAACGCGGCGCTGTCGCTTATGGCGTCCTTCATCTTCTTTGGCATGGGGGCCGCGCTGTTCGCATTTTACCGGTCCAATCCCGGTAAACTTGATCCCACCATCACCACGGACCAAATATTCCCCGTTTTTATCGCGCGCGAGATGCCCGTCGGACTGGCCGGGCTGATCGTCGCCGGTATCTTCGCCGCCGCCCAATCGACGGTCTCCACGAGCATGAACTCGACCGCCACGGCCGTTGTCACCGATTTCCTGCGACCGCTCAACGTTTGCAAGACCGACCATGGCTACCTGCGCTGGGCTCAGGGCCTCACATTTCTTTTTGGCGTAATCGGCACCCTTTTCGCCCTGATATTCATCGACCCCGATATCCGATCGGGGTTCGATTCGTTTATCAAGGTCATCGGACTCTTCATGGGCGTCCTGGGCGGATTGTTCGTACTCGGGGTCATGACCAAACGTGCCAACGGCGCCGGCGCGCTCACGGGGGCACTTGTGGGAGCCGTCGTCATGTTTTCGCTCTGGCATTGGACCCCCGTCAATGGCTACCTCTACACCTTCTGCGGCATTACCACGTGTTGCATTGTCGGTTATGCCGCAAGCCTCGTCCTCCCCGGCGAGCAACGGGACATCGACGACCTCACCATAAGTGCGTTGCGCAAGAAACCTGAGCAATAATCATGTAGCACAAGCATCTCGCCTGTATTCTTTGGACAACGTTGCGATCGCAAGAGCGTGCTGGTTATCCGCTTGCGGACAAGCGACGGCACACGCCAAAACAGACCCTGCCTTCGCAGGCCACCAGCAGCCTCGCACACGCCGTTTTGCTTGAATTCTTCTTGTGTTATACTCATTTCCACTGGCGAAAGAGAGTTATTGGCTCAGCGTCCCGTTGCAAAAAGCAAACGGGACAAAGGAAGACCGAATAACTTGTAAATCATTACCTTTACGGAGGCGATGCCATGACACACCAGACGCGCAGGACGTTTCTCAGCAATACGGTCAAGGCGGGCGGCGCTTTGGCCCTCGCACAAACAGCCGGTATTTCCGCATCCGCGGAGGACACTCCCGCCAATATGTCCATCGCAAAGTGGGCCGCAGACCCGGTAGCCGACGCCGATGCCGCGGCATTCAAGTCAATGGCCGTCAAATTAACGGAACAGGCCATGAATGCTGTGGGCGGCATGAAACGGTTCGTCAAAAAGGGCGACGTGGTCTGGGTCAAACCCAACATCGCGTGGGACCGCCCCCCTGAGTTGGCCGCGAACACCAACCCGGACGTGGTCGCAACGCTTGTCAAAATGTGCCTGGACGCCGGCGCAAAAACCGTCAAAGTGGGTGATCGTCCGTGCAGTCCTGCCCAGAAATCGTATAGCAACAGCGGGATCGAGGCAGCGGCCAAAGAAGCGGGGGGGGAGGTTGTCTACCTCGACGAAAACCGCTTTCGCGAAATGGACCTCAAGGGCGAATACCTCAGCGAATGGGAAATTTACCCTGAAATCATCGAGACGGACCTGGTTATCAACTGCCCCATCGCCAAGCATCACGGTTTGACCCAGGCCACCTTGTGCATGAAAAACTACATGGGGGTGGTCGGTGGCCGCCGCAATGCCTGGCACCAGGCCCTCCCAGCCTGTCTAACTGATATTACGCGCTTCATGAAACCCCGGCTTTCGGTGCTTGACGCCATTCGTATCCTTACGGCGAACGGGCCCCAAAGCTCCAAAATCGAGGACGTTGCGCGCCAAGATACGATTGCTGTCTCTACGGATGTCCTTGCTCTCGAGGCATTCGGGGTCGAGATGCTAGGAAACAAACCCGAAGCCCGGCAAATCGTGGAGAAGGCCGCCGCGGCGGACCTCGGCAATCCCGATTACAAATCACTGAACCCCAAGGAGATCGCGGTGTCGTGAATCTGAGGCGTCCCAGATCGTGGGGGCCTTGGATTCGTCGTTGCGTTCAAATCGCGTGTCTGGCTCTCTTTGTGTTTCTGTTCGTCAACACGCGTTTTCGTGAACATACTGAACCCAACACCTTCACGCAGATTTTCTTCCATATCGACCCCTTGATACTGGTGGCCACCTACCTGGCCACCTATGCGGTGCCGCTCGCGGCGCTGTTGGCGTTGATCACGCTTGGAGTGACCCTCCTGTTCGGACGCGTGTTCTGCGGATGGGTTTGCCCCTTGGGCACCATCAATCATTTCGTCGGATGGTTGCGTAACTGGGTGCGCGGCGTTACCCCTTCGCCCGCTCGCTGGTCTCCCTGGCAGCGCACCAAGTATTACATCCTCATTGCGTTGTTGGTCATGGCGGCGTTCGGCGTCCATTGGATCGGGATTTTCGATCCGATTGCGCTGCTGTACCGGAGTATGACGGCGGCCGTCTGGCCCGCTTTCCAGTACGCCGTGGAAGATGGCTCGACCGCTATTTACCAAGCCGACCCGCATGTGGGCCCGGTGCATGTTACGAGCGTGAGCGAGCCGGTCTACGAATTCTTCCGCGATCACATTTTCCTCGCGCCGCGGCAGGCGTTTCTGGGCGGGGGCTTCATCCTGGCCCTGTTTATGGCAATCGTGCTGCTGAATCTTGTGCGGCCGCGGTTTTGGTGCCGGTATATATGCCCCTTGGGCGCGCTGCTGGGCCTGTTTGCGCGGCGTCCCCTGCTACTCACCCTTGTCCGCGACGATGAGAATTGCACCGACTGTGGCCGTTGCACCATCGGCTGCCAGGGTCTTGCCGCTCCCGGCTTTGGCAACCAGTGGATGTCGTCTGAATGCTTTGCATGCTGGAATTGCGTGAATAAGTGTAATTTCAGAGCGCTGAGATTCAAAATGCAGCCGCCCTTTCGCAAACGGTCCATCGCCGGCCTCGATCTTGGCCGCCGGGCGACAATCGGCGCGGCGGCGGGAGGCTTTGCGGGACTCTTCCTGTTTCGGCTTTCACCCCAAGCGCAAGCCAAGGCCTACAACCCCGACCTGATTCGCCCCCCCGGCGCGCGCGAAGAACACGAATTTCTGCAACGGTGCGTGCAGTGCGGACTGTGCATGAAAGTATGCCCCACCAACGCACTCCAGCCCGCGACCTTCGAAGCCGGACTCGAGGGGGTCTGGACCCCTATGCTGGTGCCGAAAATCGGCTATTGCGAATACGAATGCAACCTGTGCGGGCAGGTCTGCCCGACACAAGCCATCAAGCCCCTTTCCCTCGAAGAAAAGAAAGACGTCCGGATCGGTCTCGCGACCATTGACACCACCCGCTGCATCCCGTACGCCTACGAACGCAACTGCATCGTGTGCGAAGAACATTGCCCCGTGCCCGGAAAAGCCATCTACACGGTCGACAAAGAAATCACGACCCGCAGCGGCGAAAAAATCGTGGTCAAGCAGCCCCATGTCGATCCGAACAAGTGCATTGGCTGCGGCATCTGTGAAGCCAAATGCCCCTTCGCGGACAAGGCCGCCATCCGCGTCACCAGTGCCAACGAATCCCGCCACCTTGACAATCAGCCCATTCTGGTCGGGATCGGCGACCTCGACAACAGCGCACAGCAAGGCTATGGCGACCCGGCAGCAGAGCAAAGCGGCGGAGAAGGGGATTCTTACGGCGGTTCCTCCGACTACTCCAGCCCTTATGGCCAGTAATCGCGGTTAGTTCAGCCCCAAGAGGCGCGCGGCGTTGTCGTAAAACATGAGGCGTTCGCGCTCGGGTCCCAAATCCAGCGATTTTGCGGTTTCCACTGCGTGCGCTTGGTCCTCCCACGGCGAATCCGTCCCGAACACAACATATTCCGCCGGGTGCATCAGCAATGCTTCGCGGGCGCGCGTCTTGTCGATCATGTGAAGGCTATACGAAAAATCCATGTAGACGGGCTTGCCCCATAGGTGCTTTTCGGCTTCGTCCCAATCCATCCACGCGCCCAAATGAGACACCACCATTTTGAGTTCGGGAAACGCATCGATCACACGCACCGTGCGCACCGGGTCCGCCACGCGATCGAAAGGATAAGCAATGTCGAATCCCGTGTGCATGAGCAGCACCAGTCCCGCATCACGTACCGCCTCATAGAAAGGCCAGAGGCGGTCCTCGTCCAGCTTGAAGTCTTGGTAATAGGGATGCATCTTGATGCCCCGGAACCCCGCATCCGCGATTCCCCGCACCTTGCCCGGCACGTCTTCGTCGTCGGGGTGCACCGACGGAAATGGCATCAGCCGGTCCGAAGCGATGCTCTTGGACCATGCCAGGATCGAGTCATACTGACCGGGGCGCGTTGCAATCGAGGCCACGACGGAAATCGCGATCCCCGCCCGGTCCATCGATGCCAACAACGAGGAAACCTTCCCGTCGAGCGCTGCCTTGATATCAGCCTCGCCCTCGAGCTTCGGCATCGCTTTCTCCGCCACCGCGTCCGGAAACGCATGGGTGTGAATGTCGATGATGCAGGTTTCAGCGGTACTCATGATTCCGGTCTGTCCTTGTGAATATCTTCTACGCACCGTTCGCGGATAACTTGGTCGATTTCTGGCGGAACCAAGCCATCGAGGTCGCCATCAAACCGGGCAATCTCACGAACGATCCGGGAACTCAAAAACAGATGCGGTTCACTGGGCATCAAGGATACGGTTTCGAGGCTCGGATTGAGCTTCTGGTTGGTGATCGCCATGGTCAGCTCGAATTCGAAGTCGGACATCACCCGCAGCCCGCGAACCACCGCCATAGCATGGCGTTGCCGCGCGAATTCGGCCGTCAGCCCGACGAACGACGTCACCTCGACATTGGGGATACCTTCCGAGATACGTCGAAGCATGTCCAGGCGCTCGTCCACGGAAAAGAGGCCTTTTTTTTCGGTATTCGTCGCAACCGCCACAATCAGCTTGTCAAAAAGCGCCGAGGCGCGCTGAATAAGATCGAGATGGCCGTTCGTGGGAGGATCGAAACTCCCGGGATAGACGGCAATGCGTTCGCCCATAGGTTTACTCCTTCTCCTGACTCGCCGCGGCCAGCGCCGCCCGATACACTTCCAACACGGTCACGCCGGCTTGTTCGGCCAAGGCGCGGCAGTCTTCAAACTCGGGCGCAGGGGCCGACGGATGGCCGTCCAACAACCCGAATTTGACCCGCACTTCCCCCCACGGCGTCGATACCGGTCGCCAGTCGCGCGCGAGACACAGGCGCGATTCCCGCCGTATCCGCACGCCCAATGTGGTGGAGTTCCGCAGGATTGTCCGCGCAAGAGCTTCCGCATCCCCCTCGGAACACAGCACGCTCAGTTTGTGAGCGGCACGCCCCTTTTTCCCAACGATAGGCGTCAAAAACGCATCGTGCGCCCCGGCGTTAAGCGTTTCCTGAATAATTACCGGCAATAGTTCCGGGTTCATATCATCGATGTTCGTCTCGAGTATCGCCACTGTTTCTCTGCCGGGCGCCTCGCCGGATGTCGTGCCCACGATGACCCGCAATACGTTGGCACGGTCCGGAGCATCACGCATCCCGCTGCCATAACCGATGCGTTCGATGCGCATGGCCGGCAACGGACCATAAGCCTTGGCCAGTTGCGCGATAAGGGCCGCCCCTGTAGGCGTGACCCATTCCCCCTCGAGGTCGCCGCCGAAAATGGGGACGCCTTCGAGAAGTCTGGCCGTGGCCGGCGCCGGCACTGGCATCACCCCATGGGCCGCTTTGACCGTCCCGAATCCCACGGGCAAGGGCGACGATTCCACGCGCTCGATGCCGAGCAGATGAAGACCGAGATGCGCACCAATCACATCGACAATGGAATCGATGGCGCCCACTTCATGGAAATGCACTTTCTCGACGGTCGTGCCGTGCACCGCGGCTTCGCACTCGGCAATGCGTTCGAAGGTCGCCGTGCTCGCGTCTTTCACGGACTGCGGCAACTCGCCGCTTTCGATGATTTTGAGCACATGGTGCAGGTGCCGGTGGGGCTGAGGTATCGAGGGGTCGACCTCGACCTTGAATTGCGTGGCTTCGATGCCCTTTTTCTTCACGCGCTCGACGGCAACCGTAAAACCTTCGATATCAAGCGAAGCAAGGGCCTGTTGCACGGCCTCGAAATCCGCCCCGGCGTCAATCAGCGCGCCGACGATCATATCGCCCGCCGCGCCGCAAACAGCGTCAACATAGAGGGTTTTCATACTTGGTCCTCACAAAACAGGAGCCGGTTCTCGCGCTAGCCGTTACCGGTCATGCGCGATACGGTTGATCGTAGCAGCCAGCACCCCGGCACCGAAACCGTTGTCGATATTCACCACCGCAAGGCCGGTTGCGCAGGAATTCAGCATGCCCAGCAACGCGGCAATGCCGCCGAAACTCGCCCCGTACCCGATGCTTGTCGGCACCGCGATAACAGGCTGTTCCACCAATCCCGCAACCACGCTGGGCAGCGCGCCTTCCATCCCCGCGCAAACCACCAGCACATCGGCGGCGTCCAGAATCGCGCGCTGGTCCAGCAGCCGGTGCAGGCCCGCCACACCTACGTCATAGACGCGGTTCACCGAGGTTCCCATGGATTCGCACGTCACCGCGGCCTCTTCCGCGACCGGCATGTCCGACGTCCCGGCACATACCACGGCGGCGGCGCCTTTCCGCTGTTCCGGGGGGTCGACCGTGATTGTGATCGCGCGCGCCAGTTCGTGCCGCACCGCATTGGGGTACGCCGAAAGGACCGCGTCGGCCACCTCGGAACCGCACCGCGTCACCAGCACATTGCTGCCGTGTTCGCACATCCGCGTAACAATTGCGAGAACCTGCTCCGGGGTTTTGCCCTCCGCGAAGACCGTTTCCGGATAGCCTTTGCGCAAACTCCGGTGATGGTCCACCTTGGCAAAGCCTAAGTCCTCGAAAGGCAAATTCCGGAGACGCTCCATAGCATCATCGGGCGTAATCGCCCCCCCGGCAACGGCGTGCAGCAACTCTTTCAGTTTCCTTTGCTCCATCGGAAGGGCCTTCCCAGATACGTTCAATCCCCGGTACAGTCATTCGCAACCGCAAGGCACCTATAGTACGAAAATAAACAATAAATTGCGAACAAAGAGCAGGTAAAGGGCCGGATAAACTGGACCAAATGAGAACTGAGCGAATTGTGCTGGCTGCAAAAACCTATCGACGGTAGAAGTAGGGGCAGGCCCCTGTGCCTGCCCGGCCCTGGGCCTGTCCTCGGGCGGCCACGGGGGGCCGCCCCTACGAGACTCCGGGATCGACGATCAAATAGTCTGGGACCAGCGCCCCCGCCGGTCGATATCCGGATGACCGCCGAGGGCGGCGGTCCCCCACCGGACCACGGAAAAGCAGGGGGAGGAAATAAATGGCTGCGAGTTACTCGAGGACGGTCACAAGAACTTCTTCTCCGTTGGGGGTCGAGGCGAGGGCGAGGAAACCGTGGGTCTCGGGCATGGCGGCGTAAGACAAGCGCGGGTCGCCTTTCTTTTCAGGCACAATCACGGCCGATTGCCCTTCGAACACGAGATCAAACAGATTGCCCGTCATCATGGGATTGACGGCGCAGCGCAGCTGGGGACGGCGCTGGACCTCGCGCCACGCGCCGTTGAGCCAGTCTTCCTGCTGTTTCTCCGACCACTCACCGGGGTTGGCGGAGGGTTCAACCAGAATATCGGCCCCCTGCGCGATGAGGCGCTCCACCACGTCTTTATGGAACGCATCCCAGCACACCGCTACGCCGATGCAGGCATTCGGCAGGTTAACCACCGTGAGGTCCTCGACAGCACCGGGCGTCAAATCAAGACCGTGGGGCTTTTCCAACTCGGTCAGATGCACCTTGTTCTGACGTCCTATAATGCGGCCGTCCGGACCAAAAAAGTACGAAACGTTGTAGACCTCAGGCCCGACTACGTCATAGTCGATGCGCGACCCATCCGCGGCGAGCGGGAAATCGGGCAGGGGAATCGAGCCGGCGCTGATGTAGACGCGGTGGCGCCGCGCGGCCTCCGAAAACGTCTCGACGTATACCCTTCCGGCCGTCTTGCCTTTCGTGAGACACAGAGCACGCGCGGGTCCTACCCCAAAACGCGCCATGTAGAACAACACCCCCACCGGCGTGTGCGTGATAACGCCTTCCATGGCTTCCGCGAAGGTTTCCCTGTTCTTGACCAAATCGTAATCGCCGAGAAGGTAGAGAGGCGCGCCCAGCAATTCGGGAAAGACGAACAGCACGGGGAACCCCGGCTCAACCTGTTCCATGCCTTCCTGAATCAGACCGTCGATCTTGCTTTTGAATGCCTCTTCGTCGGCATAGTCCGCAAGGCTCCAGTGCATCTGCACGGCGACAATTTGAAGCTTATCGGACGAAGTGGGAGGAACAGGGTCGGCCAACGGGAAGATTGTCGCACCGCCATGGACAACGATGGCCAAGGCGGCGAGGAGGACAACAACAAAGGCAGCCGGCAAGCCTGCAAGAATGAGGACGATGCACTTCTTCCTGGACATGCGAGATACCGGCCTCCCCCTTCGCGGCGCGTTTCGGAAAAGAAACGGCCCGGCGTCCGGCGCAATTGTGCGGACGCCGGTTGGCCTACACTACTTCGAGTACGCCTTAATGACCTTCACCAGCGCATCGGCGATCTGGTGCATGTCGTCTTCGGTTAAGGTCGGGAACGCGAAACACGTGAAGGTGTGGCTCTGGTGCCACACGGCGTTGGGCACCTCCACCTTCGTGTAATCG
>JAWODE010000127.1:0-6070 GCA_046483455.1 Candidatus Hydrogenedentota bacterium
TTTCCAATACGCAACAGCAAGTAGCGGAATCGTAAGCGCACGCGATGGAACGGAGGAACTATTACTATGCCATCCAAAGCCGACAAAGGTAAAAGCTCGGGCCCGAAAACGAAACGGGCGCGGCGGCGACCGGCGCAGAAAAAGGCGGAGAAGACTGCGGCGGAGGCCGTGGAAGAAACCACCGAAACCGAAGAGAATGCGGCGAAAACGAGACCGGCTGCGCGAAGGGTTACGGCGGTGCGTGATACCTCGGGTCCGCGTGGGCGAAGCCTGCTGGGTTCATCGGTGCGTCGTCGAGACATTACCGTGTTCCTCCGGCAGTTGGTCATGCTGCTCGAGGCAGGCACGCCGCTCCTGAAATCGTTGAAGACGCTGTCGCGCCGCCTCGAGAACAGGGCCGTTCGCAACATGGTTCAGGACATTGCGGAACAAGTGGAGAACGGCAATCCCCTGTGGCAGGCGTTCGAGCGGCATCCCCATGAATATTTCGACACGGTATTCGTGGCGTTGGTTAAAGCGAGCGAGGCGAGCGGTACGCTTGTGGACACTCTTCGCCGCCAGGCCGAGTATTATGAACGGCGGGAGATGCTGCGGCGGCGGGTTAAGACCGCCCTTGTGTATCCCGGCGTTCTGGTGGTCATGTGCGGGGCGGTCCTGTTTATTATGGCGAAGTTTGTAGTGCCCGCTTTTCAGGAAATCTTCGAGGGGGCGCTCGATGTAGAGATGCCGGCCTTTACGAGGGGGCTGATCAGCGTGATCCAGTTCCTGACTTCCTGGCCTATGTTGATTGTGATTGGCGCGATTGTCGGTCTATACGTTCTCTACTGGTTTTGGAAGCGCAGCCCGGTAAACCGCCTGCTGGCCGACCGCATCAAACTGCGCCTGCCGCTGGTGGGCCGCATCAGCCAGAAGTATGCTATCGCGCAGATGACGAGCTCGTTGGCCACATTGCTGCGCAGCGGTTTGTCGATGATGGTGACGTTGGATCTTACCCGCAGTGCCATCCACAACCAAGCGGTAGCCCAGGTGCTGCAGCGCGTCCGCAGTTCGGTCGAGCAAGGCCAAGGGATCGAGGATCCGTTGCGGGCCGAGCCCAAGATCATCCCGCCGGTGGTGACGGACATGCTGGTCACCGGGGAGGAATCGGGCCAATTGGACCAGGTGGCGGAGCACGTAGCCCAAACCTATGAGGAAGAGGTTCAAATTGACATCAATACCCTGACGGACCTGCTGCCGGTGTTTCTGGTGGTGGTTCTTGGACTCGCGGTGCTTATGCTTGTGCTCGGGTTCTTCCTGCCCTTGATTTCGAGCATCGACCAGTTGACCGCAGCAAGCTAAAGGGTTACCATTACAGTAATTTGAGGCGGGGCCGGACTTGTCACGGCCCCGCCTCTGCGTTATGCTGTTGGCAAGCAATTGGACGATAGCTGGTATAGCGCCGGGAAAAGTCTTTCTCCCGGCCGCGATGGATTGAGGGTGTCAGGAGTGAATATCACGGAATTACTGGAAGAGAGGGCCGAAGCATACGGAGAACGGCCGTTTCTAATTTGCGAAGATACGGAATACTCGTTTGAGTTTCTGCGCGAACAAAGCGCGCGGGTGGCTGCGAACCTCACGGCTCATGGCGTAGGACGCGGTGACAAAATCGTGTTGCTCATGGGCAATTGTCTCGAGTTTCTCTATGTGTTTTTGGGCGCTGGGCGTATCGGAGCGGTTATCGTCCCGATCAATCCCACGCTTAAAGCCGACGAAATCGCCCACATTGTCAACAACTCCGAAGCCGAAACGGTTATCACCATTCCCGAATTGGGCGCGATGATTCCTCAAATTCGGGATTTTCTGCCCAATGTGAAGCGCTTTTTTGTGGTGGGGGAGGGTACCGAGTATGCGGCGTCGTTCGCGGAACTCACGAAACCGGTGGCGGAGATTCCCCCGATTATAGCCGAACGTAACGACACGGCGGCGCTGATCTATACGTCGGGGACGACAGGCCTTCCTAAGGGCGTGATTCTGAGCCACCGCAACTACATCTCCAATGCGCGCATGCTTGTGCAGGCGCAGACCGTGACGCCCGAGGACCGCTTCTTCTGTGTGTTGCCGCTTTTCCACGTCAATGCGCAGGTCGTGACCATTCTGACACCATTGATGGGGGGCGCCTCGGTGGTGCTGATGAAGAAATTCAACCCCTTTGCGATTTTGCCGATGATCCAGAAACATCGGCCGACCATCATGAGCGCCGTACCGACGATCTACAACGTGATGAGCCGCATCGCAAAAACGCAGGAGTTTGATCTTTCGTCCATTCGCACCTTTGCGACGGGCGCTGCCCCGATGCCCGAGGATACGTACCTCGAGGCCCAGCGCACACTGAAGCGGCCGATCGTGGGCGGATACGGGTTGACTGAAGCCACGTGCGCCAGTGTCGTGGCCGATTCGCGGCATCCTGTTAAGTGGAACTCCGTGGGAAGTCCTCTTCCGTATACCATCATACGGCTGGTTGACGAAAAAGGGGTCGACGTGCCTTTCGGAGAAGTGGGTGAGATTCTCATTGCCGGTCCGACCGTGATGAAGGGCTATTACAAGGACCCTGAAGCTACCGCTGAGGTGTTGCGGGATGGATGGCTTCACACGGGAGACCTCGGGCGATTTGATGAAGACGGCTACCTCTATATTGTGGGCCGGGCGAAAGACATGATCATTCGCGGTGGCCAGAACATTTATCCCCAGCAGATCGAGGACGTGATTTCCCGGCTTCCCGGTGTTGAGGAATGCTGCGTGGTCGGCGTCGAAGAAGCTCGATGGGGTCAGGAGATTCTCGCGGTCGTCAAACGAACCGAGAACATCAATCTGGCGGAAAGCGATGTGATCAAACATTGCCGCCAATACTTAGCCCGTTACAAATGCCCCGCGTTCGTGCGTTTTGTGGATGAATTGCCCAAAACGCCCACGGGCAAGATTAAAAAAGTAGAAGTGGCCGCCAGTTTCGCGAATATCGCGAAGAGTATGTAGGCTTAGTGTGGCGACCAATGGAATGTGCGCACCCGTGTTTGCGGCCGCGGGCCGGGGGACAGGTGCAAGCATCGAGTATCGAGTGCAGGGGATAAAGGCAGCGTGCGTGAGGAGTAGTGCGCAGCCCGACAAATGCTAACCAATGGAGAGGATTTCATCATGGGACGCAAACAGTTTTTGGTTGGTCTTTTGATATCGGCGTTTATAGTAGGCGTTTGCGGATGCGCTGCCTTGCAACGAGGCCCGTCCGATGAGGAATTGGTCCGGCAGACGCTGGTGCAATGGAAAGCGGGGATGGAGAATCATGACCTCGATGTCATGATGGCTACGATTTCCGAGGACTTCGTGAGTGACGAAGGCGGCGGCAAAGCCGATTTTCGGGCATTCCTGAGGCGTCATATCGAGGAGGGAACCTTGTCGGGCGCGCGGATGGACCTTGAAAGCGCAATGATCGCTATTGAAGACGATATGGCCACGGTCGAAAATGCCGGTCTCAGCGGCGACCGTGGCAGTGTCGTCCTCGATATGGAACTCAAGAAAGAAGCCGATGGCGTGTGGCGGATCGTCGGCCTTCATGCGTATTAAGATTGTCTGTAATAAATCCGGTAACCCCGGAGCGAGACGAGTCCCCTGTTTTTTTCGCGTCTGTGGTGCACGGGGTGGCTTTTTTAACGGCTCCACAATCCCCATTTCGACCAGTTTCCCGGATTGGGAGTGCCAATTGTCGTGCCTGGCTTTGTGCCGGAGGAATAGGAAATTTGTCCGGTGACTTGCGGAGCCCTCCGTTTAGTCACATTATCGCGCCCAATTTTGGCGAAGGTAGTCGATGTAGAAGCGAGCGTTTTCGAAAGGGACATTGCTGGGGATGTGATTGCCGACCGCGAACATGAATCCGGGACAATCGAAGGCCACTTCGAGGGTGGCGTCGATCTCGGTACGAATCTGGTCCCGGGTGCCGAAGGTAAGGGTGCGGCAATCCACCTTGCTGCTCACGATGCAATGGGTGTTGCCGTAGTGCTCAACGACGCGTTCGAGGCTGGTCATGGGCTCGAAGATCAGTCCATCCGCGCCGGCCTCGACAACGTCGTCGATGAATAGGGTGAAGTCGCCATCGGAACAGTAAAGCACCTTCTTGCCCGCGTCCTTGAGGACCTTCCAAAGTTCCTTGTAACGGGGGAAGATGACGGCGCGGTAAAAGGCAGGGTCTAGGAACGGACCTTCGCTCCACACCATGTCGTCGTGAGAAATGAATACCGGCGCGGAAGTCTGTGCCCACGCCTTGTAATGGTGCAGGCTGAGACGGTAAATCGAGTCCAACACTTTCTCGAAGCGGGCAAGGTCCACGGCGCCCAGCAACAGCATCTCCCACCCGAATGCTTCGATGGCGCCGCTGACGATGGTTTTATAATACCCGGCCGTGAAAACCTGGTTCGGATGCGCTTGCTGGTGTTTCTGGTAGTGCTCTTCGTAATGGGCGACCAATTCGTCGAAATCGGTGAGGCCGTATTCCTCGACCGCATCGAAGGTGAGTACCTGCTCGGGGTCGGTGAAAGGGCTGGACTGTGCCGCACGGCGGTCGACGCCGCCCTCGAGAAACTCGGCGTGGCCCATGTCGGTGCATCGTCCGCGCTCCGCCCAAGGCACGGGGCCGTCGTCTACGCTCCAGAGGAAATCAATGTCCCACGCATCTTCGAATGCCTGACCCGTTTCTTCGCGTACGGCGCTCATAAGCCGGTCGTTCGAGCAGTATTCAGTGTGGGCAAGACGCGGCCCGGGCCTCAGATGAATGGCGTCAAAACCGATCCGGTAGCTCATACCCGTGCTTCCTTTTTGGGCGTGTTGAAAAATTGAGCGGTCGCGGCCTTTCGGGGTGATCTTACGCAGGTGTGAAAAGGCTCTTCAATTAGAACACCGCGGATTTCAATCGCGGCGAAGAGGAGGCCCTTGAACGATATCGTAATGTCATGTCCCAATGGCCTCTCAGGATGAGGAAAAACGACAACCCAGACGAGGTGATCCGGCCCCCAAAAATACCATTTCCAGTCCATATTTGCGGCATTTGAGCGGAACAGGTATACTTTGGACATTATGTCTTTAGTTGCCAAAAAATCGACATTTAAGCGTTTTCTGAGGTTTGCGAAACCGTACTGGCTGTCTATCACGGGCGCCATTCTTTGCGGTGAATTGAAGTTCACCCTTGCTCTTGCTCTTCCCGTAAGCCTTAAATATGTAACGGATTACATCTTTATGGCCGATGTGCCGGGCGAAACGAAGCTGTGGCGCCTGGCCGGGGCGTTGGGGATGTTGACGCTGGTTTTTCTGGTTCGCACGCCGGTTACGTATTTGCGTTCCTATCTTTCGGCCCGGGCCGGGCACCGCACGATTTTCGATATCCGCAAAGAGCTGTTTCACCACATCCAACGGCTCAGTCTGTCTTACCACGCGAATCAGCGGACAGGGGCGACCATTTCCCGGTTGATCAACGATTTGAATATCGCTACCGGCATCCTGAACCAAGGGATCATCTCGCTCGCGATGGACGTCATCTTTCTTATCGGCGTGGTGACGTTCCTGCTTATTTACGATTTCGAATTGGCCTTGGTGAGCTTATTTGTTCTTCCGTTTTACGCCGTTGTTTTCCGTCTTGTCCAGCCGCGTTTGCGTAGCGTGGCCACGGAAGTCCAGGAAGAGATGGAGGAGATGTCCGGCGAGGTCACGGAGAAAGTCGGCGGTGTGCAGGTGGTGCAATCCTTCGTGCGCGAGAAGACCGAGGAGCGCAATTTTTTTACGCGCCACAAACGCTATTACTTCAAGGTGCTGCAGCGGGTGCGCCTCCGGCTGGTATTGACGTGTGCGGCCGAGTTTTTGACGGCTGTGGGTCCCATGGTGGTCATCGGCTACGGCGGCTACCGCGTTATCCAGGGCAGCCTGTCGCTCGGCGACCTGCTGTTGTTTCAAGGCTCTCTGCAGCACCTGTACCTCCCGTGCCGGCGGCTGGCCGACTACTCCGCGCTTTTGTCTGAGAAACTGGGCGCGATGGACCGGGTATTCGATGTGTTCG
>JAWODE010000349.1:0-4322 GCA_046483455.1 Candidatus Hydrogenedentota bacterium
GGACGTGTCGCTCTGTACAACATGCGTGACGGATTTCGGCGCCCAAGCCGATGGAGAAACGGACGACACGGGCGCATTTCAGGCAGCTCTTGACGCGGCGGCGGAAAAAGGCGGCATCGTGTATGCCCCGGCAGGCACCTACCGCATTGACGGGACCCTCGATGTCCCCCAAGGCGTCATGTTGCGCGGAGTGTGGGAAGCGCCGCATCATGCCGACATCGGCAAGGGAACAGTCCTTTATGCGACCTCGCACAAAGGCGTCGAGAACGGGCCGCCGTTCATCATGCTGAACCAAAGCAGTGGGGTGCGGGGACTGACCATCTTCTACCCTGACCAAGTTGTTACCGATATTCAGCCCTATCCCTGGTGTATTCAAGGCAAGGGCATGCACTGTTCGGTGCGCGACGTAACGCTCGTCAATCCCTACAAGGGCATCGACTTCGGCACGCATCCCAACGAGTTGCACCTCATCGAAAACGTTTTTGGCCAACCGCTTAGACTCGGGGTTTTCGTTGACCAGACCACCGACATCGGCCGGATTCAGAATGTGCACTTCAACCCTCACGCGTGGGTGCGCGCGGACCATCCTTCGGCTGCGTTCGACCCAAAAGTCCTCTTTGCGTATTTGGAGGAACACTTTGTCGGTTTTCTCATCGGCAAAACAGATTGGGAGTACATGCGCGATTGCTTCTGCATTTTTCCCAAAATCGGGTTTCACTTCGTGAACGCCGGCCATGGCCCCGGCAACGTTGTGTTGACTCAGTGCGGCGCGGACATTTGTCCGATTGCGGTTCAGGTGGACGCCTGCCAGGCGCATTCGGGCATCGCATTTACAAACGCCCAGATCATGGGTACGGTGATCGTCGGAGCCGACAATCGCGGGCCGGTCAAGTTCGTGAACAGCGGTTTCTGGACCATCCCAAAAACGAACGAGCAAGTGATCAACAATGGCCGCGGCACAGTGACCCTCAGCGCATGCCACTTCCACGACTGGGGCGTGGCGGACCGGGATGCCCCGTGTATCCGAATCAACAACGGTGCCGCCATTATCCAAGGTTGCGACTTCATGAACCGGCGAAAAAAGCAGCTTTTGATCGACGGCGATGCCGAAGCCGTATCGGTGACCGGCTGCCGGTTACGCCGAGGAGCCAAGATCGACAACCGGAGCGACAACGCGCAAGTCGAGCTTGCGGGCAATCTGACACGATAAGGCTTGTTCCAGTGTGACTATGATTCCCTGACTGCGATGCAGGATTGTGCCTTCCATCGGCAGTCCTGCTATACCTATCCATAACCCAGGGGACGACACGTGAGTGTTCCCCAACTCTTTTTTACCAAACCTCTAATGCTAACGTACCTGGAGGAATACTCCGTACCCTTGCCTCTCTTCTCATCACACTATCGCATGCTCGGAACCCGAATTACACGATTTATTAATTTTTCCCTTGACTTTTAGGGAGTGTTTCGCTAGGGTTGCAAATAATCAAGGCAAACCTTGGTTAGGTGTTTTCATAGGAGGAACGCTCAACTGGATCTCGACTCCGCGCGCACGGCAAAGGGCATGCGCGGAGAACATGCGACCGTTGTAACCGCGCGGATAGCTGAGAAACGGTTGTGCATGTTCCTGTAACCGGGCTCGGGAGGGGCCCAAGGAGGAATGCGTTATGAAACGTAAAGGCTTCACACTGATCGAACTGTTGGTCGTCATTGCCATCATTGGGATCCTGGCCGCGATTCTGCTTCCGGCGCTGGCGCGGGCGCGCGAAGCCGCCCGGCGCGCAAGCTGCGCGAATAATCTCAAACAGACGGGCTTGGTGTTCAAGATGTACGCCAACGAGTCCAAAGGCGAGAAATGGCCGCATTTGACTATCCATATGTTCGACGGCGGGAACACCGCCCCACCGGATGATTTACGGGATTGCGCATACAAACACAATGTGCACGGCTCCAATTTCTTCTGGGATGGTGTGTCTGTCTACCCCGAGTATTTGAGTGACGTCAACGTCATCATCTGTCCATCGGATGCGACCCCCACGTATCGTGGTGCTGGTGAGGGCTCGTATTATTATTACGGTGATCTCGACCAGGGTCCCAATCCCTGCCGTTTCCGGGATGGCTCCTATATGTACTTTGGCTATGCCCTTAGTGACAGCATGATGTATACGGACCAGTCCCTGAAAAATGACCCTGACCCGGCCACTGCCCTTAGCAGCCTTGATGCTGATTTGATGGGCGCATTCGTGGGGATGGCAGGCGTTATTGCAGCAGATGAAATCGCGGCGGGAGATCCGTTGACGGTCGACAACGATTTGCCAGCCGGCTCGAAAACGCTCTATCGTTTGAGGGAAGGTATCGAACGGTTCTTTATTACCGACATCAACAACCCGGCATCGGGCGCCGCGGCGCAGAGCGACATTTTTGTCTACATGGATAAGATCAGTAAGAATGCGGATGAGTATAATCACGTTCCGGGTGGCTCAAACGTCCTCTTCATGGACGGTCACGTCGAGTTCCTCCGGTACCCGAGCGAAGGTCCCTGCACGCGGGCTTTCGCCGAGGCAACTGGCATGTTCGAAGCGATGGGGTAACACCACACGTTAAATACGCAGAACGCCGGCGGTTGCGAGTCCAGCAGCCGCCGGCATTCCGTCTCCGGCTGTGTGGGCCTGTGGTTTGATGAGAGCAACTCTGAGCTTGCCACCGGCTCTTAAATAACCGCTCCCCACTTTTCGTGGGGACACAATGAAAGGAATTCTGCAATGCGACACATCTTGAACATGGGTATTCTTCTGGGGATAACGGCCATTCTCGTCGCCAGCGGCTGCGCCACAACTGGAAGCGGTGTCAGCGATGAAGAGCAGATCCGCGCCCTGCTGGGGCAGTGGAAAGAAGGCATTCTGGCGAAAGACGCCGACAAGCTCATGGCTACCTACTCCGAAGACTTCGCCCACGAGGGCTACGACTATCAAGCGGAGGACAAGGCCGGCCTCAGAGAATTCATTGAAAGCGGCATAGATGAAGGGCGCTTCGATGATGTCGAGCTCAACATGGAGTACACGGACATCGTTATTGAAGACGGCACGGCCACGGTTTATCCCATCGAGTACACCATCTGGGAAGGTACGGTTACGATAGAACTGATTCTCACCAAGGAAGAAGGCGGCTGGTTGATCACCGACATGGCTATCGAGGGAATGTAATTGGTAATCCTCATTCCAATCGGCGTTTGAAGCCCGCCTTCTCGTGCCCGCGCAGGCGTCGGCGTCGTCCCGAGCGCGCCGAGCCTGTGGGGGCCGGAACCAATTCGCCACGAATGGAGAACTTCGCATGAAAAGAGTAGTCTCATGGGCAACAATGGCGGGCGTTCTGCTTGGGGTGATGACGGCCGCTTGCGCCCCCGAAGTCGAGGTTGAAGGAACAGAGGCTGTTGGCCCAATGGCGGACAACAAGACGCCTGCCGCCGGGGAGGGCGATAGCGCGACGGCCCCCACCGATGACTCCGCAATCCTTGACGGATCAAAGATGAAGACCGATAACCCGACAGCAAAGGGACGATGGCAGGCGATGCGTGAGCATGTGTTGCCTGACCCAACGCCGTTGCCTTGGCGCAACGTTCACCTGATCGGTCCGTTTGAGAATGCCGGTTTTCAGGGACTTCTTACCTCGTACCCCCCCGAGCAGGAGATTGACCTGAATGCCGCATACCAGGGCAAGGCCGGCGAGGTGGACTGGCGGCGCGCGCCGGGCCTGGACGGTCTATTGCAGCAACCGGCGGACTTCAGCGAATGGGTTTCCCCGGAGGCCTGGAGCGTGCTCTACGTGTACGCCGAGGTGACGGTGGAAGAACCGCACATTGCGGAGCTGGTCACCGGGCTGCCGGTCAATGTCTGGGCTTGGGCCAATGGGGAATTGGCCATCGCGCCCACCTTCCCCCACCTGGAAAGACCCCTGGAAGACCGCGCCTTCATCGCGCTACGGCCGGGGACCAACACGCTGTTGCTCAAACTGCACTTGGGCCCCGAGGGAAGCGAGCCCTGGGCTTTGCTGTTCCGTTGCGAGAGTTATGGACAGCCTGAAGATGTCGAGGCGGCGGTTGCGGACCTGATCAACCGTTCGCCCGACGACGTCACGCGCCTGACGGCACGATACACCCGGGCCGAACTAGCCGCGGCTCAAGGAAACGCGGAAGCCACGCATCGCGCGCTGGACGCCCTGCGAGAGGATCCCTTCGCTACGCGATGGGACGTTTTCTGGGCCGACGCGGTGGAGCGACAACATGAGGCCACCGGCAGCTTTTTGCCGCTGCACGATGTCCAAGTCGC
>JAWODE010000392.1:0-2717 GCA_046483455.1 Candidatus Hydrogenedentota bacterium
CGTGGCGCTTTAGCGAATTGGTTATTGTGCCCATCACACGCGAGACCCTGGCCGCACGACTTGACGGGCCAGTCTACGGCCATGCCGACTGGCGGCTCTATGACGCAGTCTACGGTACCGGCAAACCGCTCGAGGTTGAGCACGCAATCCTGGAGAAAAGCATAGAAAAAACAATTTACGCACTCGAGGACATGCAGATGAAGGGTGATGACCTCGGTTCGATGCCGTGGTCGTGGGCGCCGAATCAGACCAGTCCGGACTACACATCAGCGGTCCGCCTCAATCACAGCCTGTACGTCTGGGAGGAATGGTTTCGCAGCGGCGATGCAGGGTTGCGCAAGGTCGCCCATGACTGGCTACGCAATTACCACGATTTGGGGATGTACTGGGGGCCCAATCCGAAGTTCTACGGCGCATGCCGAAGGGGAAATCTCTGGCGCGACAGGCCGGGGCACGGTCCGGGCACCTTCAATCCACGCTTTGCCAACACCCCGATTTATGTACACAAAGGCTGGAGCAACTTTTATCTAATGTTCGAGGAGACCGGCGACCCCCGTTACCGTGAAGCCTCCGAGGCCGCGGCGGAGTGGTCCATCGAACACCAGCACGCCGGGCTGCGTTACACACGGACCGTCGGCGTCGTTACCGATGCGGTTAAGATGTACGAATACACCGGGAACCAAAAGCACCTCGACAACGCCATCCGACTGTGGGAGACCTTCCAGGAAGTCCAAGGCGACGACCTACTTTTTACCGAGAGCGGCAAGGCCGCCGTCGGTAATGACCTGTATATCGGCGAAGATACCTTCGGCTACCGCCACCCGTTTGTGAAGCCTTACATCGTTCAATATGCCACCAACGCGCTGCCCCATCTCCTCGAACACACGCCTGAAGACCAAAACCTGCGCGACACCATCTTCGCACTCAACGACTGGATGGCGACCCACCGTCAGCCAGGGGGAGGCTGGGGCTACCCCCACTATCTTACCGCCGGCATGAGCTGGAACAACGAGTACTGCCACGGGATCATGCTCGCGGCCCAGCTCGAAGCCAAACCAATCTACATTGACGCCATCCGCGAGAACATCGCGCCGGTAGTCCAGTTGTTGAAGCGCTACGGCGAGCTACCGCGCGGCCTGAATTCGTGGGAATCCGCTGCCGGAATCAACGCAAAAGAGCGCCAAGAGAAGTATGAATTGGCGACCGACCGGGACTCGACACGCGACTACGAAGAAGGGCAAGTGCGGTTTGGCCAATCCCCCGACAACTGCGTCTATTTCCCCGTGCTATTGCGCGATTATCTCGAGTTTGCCTCTGAGGAGAGCCTACTCGAAAGTTATCCCGTTCTCGATAAGATCAAGCAATTACCCACGACCCTCGACCCGAGTGTAAGCGCACCCGCGACGATCAGTATACAAGAAAACGGAACCGCGACCGCATCGTTAATCGTAGACATAAAGACCACTGGCGCGGTGTCAGTAGCGATGGAGGGCGTCGGACTGCCCGAAAATATGACCGCTGAACCGGCGGCCATCGAATGGACGGCCCATCAAGGGCGTAACCGCAGCCCGGAGATACGCCTGCGGGGAACAATCAAGAAAAAGACGCCGGTAACCATTCGCTGGCGGATTGGCCAAGGCTGGCGGGGTGCCAAAAAAATCCTCGTCGACCCAAGTGCCGGCAAGGAAACCGAATAGCACGCGCACCAGCCGGTTATTCCTTTATTCCGTGAAAACGCAAGTTTAGTCGGGTCGTTGGAGATGTGAAAGCAATGCTTTGAAGAAATTTGGTTTTCTGGAACTCAGTCGCGCCTATTCAATCACCGATGCCGTAAGACAAGGCCGGACCTTATGCCTCACGCTCGTACTTTTCGGACCGGTGCCCTATTTTGCTTACAAGCGCCGCGACAGCGGGGTAAGTATCGCCGGTTTCGGCAACATCTTGTTTCAACAGACGCACCCCTTCCGGGATGTGCTTGCGAAAGTAACGTTTTCCCTTCTCAATCGAAAGAAATCCGTATGCGCCCAGGGCCTGCATATGGCGCTGGAGACGGCAAATCGCCAGGGATTCCAAGAAGACCTTCTCCGAAAAAGCGTCGCCGGAGCGCTCCTTTCTCAATCCGATGTAGTAGGCGAGAAGGCGTTGCCGCATGGCGTCGTCGAGCCGGAAATAGGGATCCCATAACACGGCAGCGACGTCATAGGCGGGCGGAGCCATGCGCGCGCCTTGGTAGTCGATAAAACGGGGAACACCATCTTTGATCATGATGTTCTGGGACTGGAAATCGCGGTGGATAACGGCCTTCGGGAGGGCATCCGCATTACGCGCAAGCCGGTCGAAATCGCGTTCGAGGGTCTCGCGTGAGTCCGGATGCAGCCCACACAGAGCCTCGATAAAACGTTCGAGAAAGTAGCTTGTTTCCCACCGAAAATAATCGTAGTCAAAGAGGCGGTTCGCGAGTAGTTCACAGTCGTCGACGTGTAGCGTGGCGTCGACGTGCAACGAAACGAGACCCCTAAGAACCCGCCGGTAGACGTTTTCTATATCTCCCGCCGCCCTTGGGAATTGAAGGTAGTTGTACAATGACAAGTCGCCGAGGTCTTCGAATTCAGCCCCCTTCGCGGCGGGGTCAAAACGAAGCAATTTCGGCACAGGGACCCCGTGCTCTTCAAAAAAACGCGAATAGGCGATGTGGCGTTCGTAGTCCGGTTCATCGG
>JAWODE010000371.1:0-4340 GCA_046483455.1 Candidatus Hydrogenedentota bacterium
GCGGACGAGGCTCCGCAGTTGAAGGCCAAAATCGAATCCGATCCATTGCTCAAAGCGGTCTACCGTTATCTGGAAGGCAGCGCAGACGCCCAGCAAGCGCCGGCCTACCTTCTCGCGCTTTACCGGAAATTCGTCCAGCTGGGCGTCTGCGCTGCCTTCCAGATAACGGTAGACCGCTTTGAGCAATGGATCGGATTCGATTTTGGCCTTCAACTGCGGAGCCTCGTCCGCTGTGAAGAACAGCCGTGGATGCGCCGCCGACACGTTCTCGATGCGTTTCGCCAGGTCTTCCTCGATTGAGGCCGCCGATGCCGGCGAACCCACCGCAACCTGCAGTACCAATGTCAGTAACACCCCGCCAACAAAAAAGTTCCTAATGGTGCTCATGATTTTCCTCGTGAATATCCTGGTGCGCCCGCAACCGCCGCGGGCACATTGTGTGCGATTGTATAGACCCTGAGCGTGAGGGGCAACCCGAGAGTCTGGTGTGGGACCGCCGCCCTCGGCGGTCACGGCAACGTCGTTGGCGTTTGAGCGAGAGAAAAATGCTTTCCGGAAGGGACCCAAGGGACGCAAACGACCAAAACGACCGGAAAATTGAGCGTGGGCTCTTGGACGCCATGCGCTGCGCAACGGGGGGCGAATTTTCGAACCCGCCATTTCTTGTCCTGGCACTCCAGCAGGTGCTCTAACGTAGCCATGAGCAAGGATGTTCATGCCACCTCCAAGATTATCCCTTGCGGTACTTCTTAACAGCGTATTGCTTCCAGCTTGCCCCGCGCCCCCTCTGTTGCCTAGGATGCAGGTCGTGCGATTTCACGCACGACACATGGGGGACCTGTGAAGATCCTGATTCCAACCGCGGACTACCCGCCCATCGAAGGGGGCATCAGCACGGTAACGGTCCAACTGGCGCGCCAGATGGTGCTGTTGGGCCACGAAGTTACCGTGGTTGCGCCCTTCTTCGCCGATATGGAGGCGTTTGACGAAGGCGAACCGGTCCGGGTGGTTCGCTACGCGGGCTACAGGTTGGGATGGCTGCGTTTTTTCCCCCTCCTGTTCAAATCCTGGCGATATATGCGGCAATGTGACGCCGTTCTCGCCATAAATGTTGCCTATGGCGGGGTCATCGGGATGCTTGCCCGGGCACTTCGCGGCACGCCGTATGTGGTTTTCGCATATGCTTACGAATTCATGAAGTTCCGGCGTATCCCTTTCTTTGCATGGCTGCTGCGGCGCGTGTACAGGCGAGCCAAAGCGGTCGTGGCCATCAGCGGGTTTACCCGCGGGAATCTTGTTGATTTTGGCGTGGATAGCGGCCACATCCAGGTAATTCTCCCAGGTGCGGACCCCGATGTGAACGTCGATGAGGCACAGATCGAGGCGGTACGTCACAAATTCGTGCTGGATAATAACCGGGTGATCCTCTCCGTAGGCCGTTTGATACCCCGCAAGAATCATATCGCGCTGGTGCGGGCCTTGCCCAAGATTCTCGAGCGGCATCCCGAAACCGTGCTGCTGATCGCGGGTCAAGGACCCTGCATGTGGGCAATCTGTCAGGAAGCCCGCCGTCTCGGCATCCGCGAACAACTCGTGATGCCCGGCAAGGTTGGTGAATCCGACCTTGCAGCCCTGTATGCCGCGTGCGACGTCTTTGCTCTCCCCGCCGGGCACGATGAACGCGGGCAAGTCGAGGGATTCGGGCTCGTGTTCACTGAGGCGCATGTCCATGCAAAACCGGTCGTCGCGGGCAACTCGGGCGGTGTCCCGGAAGCGGTCATTGACGGCGAAACCGGCCTTCTGGTTGAACCGGATGACCCCGGGGCCATCGCAGGGGCCATCCTGCGCATTCTCGATGACGCTGAATTGGCTTGGCGACTGGGGCATAATGGCCAAAAACGCGTCGAAGAGGCACTGAACTGGGGAACATTTGCACGAGGAGTGACGCATATCCTGGAGGATCATTCTTGAGGCGGTACCGGGTAGGACATGTGATCACGCGTCTGTGTGTGGGCGGTGCGCAGGAAAACACGTTTCACACCGTGCGCCTCGCCAACCGGGATCGTTTCGACGTGGACCTCGTCAGTGGCCCTACCGAGGGCAGTGAAGGCTCCATCGAGCTTGAGGTCGAGAAGGCGGACATCGAAATCGTGCGCATTCCCCATCTGGTGCGTCCGGTTGCGCCGCAAAAGGACTGGCGGGCGTTCAAGGAACTTACCGCGCTCTTCCGCGAACGCAACTACGACATTATCCATACCCATACGTCAAAGGCGGGCCTCCTGGGGCGGCTCGCGGCGCGGCGGGCGGGCGTACCCGCCCTGGTTCATACCCCCCACGGACATGTGTTCGACGGGTATTTCTCGAAGCCCGTAACGCGTATCTTCATCGCCTGCGAACGGTATGCCGCCAGGCGCACGGACCGCCTGATTGCCCTGACGCAACGGGGGCTGGAAGACCACGTAGAGCACCGCGTCGGCCATCGTGACCAGTGGAGCGTGATCTTCAGCGGGATCGACTTCAGCCCATTCAAAGAAGCCCGGTTGCGGCGAAAGGGAACGCGGTCGGCTTTGGGTGTGGGGCCCGACGATGTCTTGATCGGCGGCGTGGGACGCCTTGAACACGTCAAAGGTTTCACGTATTTTGTCGAAGCCGCGAAAGCGATCGCTCCGGTACTGCCGCAAACGCGGTTTATTCACGCGGGTGACGGGTCGCTCGGTCCGGCCCTGCGTAAACAGGCTCGAACCCTCGGGGAGCGGTTCGTCTTTCTCGGATTGCGGGGCGACATTCCCGAACTCATGGCCGCCTTGGATATCTTCGTGCTGCCGTCGCTGAACGAAGGCATGGGCCGGGTGCTGCTCGAGGCGGCCGCGGCCGGTGTGCCGGCGGTGGCAAGCCATGTGGGCGGCGTGTCGGAGGTTGTTCATGAAGGGGAGACCGGCTATCTTGTGCCTCCCACCGAGCCGCGGGCTATCGCCGAAAAGGTTCTCCTTCTCGCACGGGACGCCAAACTGCGCAAGCGTATGGGCGGGAAAGCCACCAAGCGGGTGGTGCCCCATTATGAACTGGAGAAGATGGTCGAGCGCATCGAAGCGCTTTACGAGGCATTAATTGATGAAAAAAACATTGACCCATGAAGATGCTTTTCTTTCACACCAGCGTATGCTGGTCATCGCACCGCACGCGGATGATGAATGTTTCGGGTGCGCCGGCACTATCGCGCGGATCAAACATCTAGGCGGGGAAGTGTACGTTATGGTATGCTCGGTAGGGGACCTCAAGCACTACGATGGTACCGGCAACGTCGTCGAGGGCACGACCCGCGCCCGAGAACTGGCGGACGTCATGGAGTTTCTCCAGGTAGACGACTGGGACATCCTGTTCCGGGACGCCGAGACCCACCTTCGCCTGGACGCCATACCGCGTCGCGAACTGATTGCCAAGTTCGAGCGGGAAAGCAAACTTGCCCTCGATAGGCTTAAACCGACCGTGCTGGCGATTCCGGTGGGGTCCTACAACCAGGACCACGAAGCGGTGTTCCGAGCCGCGTTTACGGCGGCGCGCCCGGGCGATCCCTCGATTAAACCCTTTCAACAGCTTGTGTTAGGGTATGATAACACCTCGCTGTTCTGGAGCCTCGAACGCGAAAAATTCCACCCCAATTTCTACATCGATATCTCGGATTTTCTCGAGCATAAACTCCGGGCGCTCGGCATGCATCGCTCGCAGATGCGGGACGCCATCCATCACTCGAGTTTGCAGAATGTTGAGTATACGGCCCGCGTCCGCGGCCGCGAGGTCTCCGTCGAAGCCGCCGAGGCCTACATGCTTTTCAGACAGTTGCTGTAGCTCGGATATTTCACAGCTTTCACCAGGCGAGCATCCCAGCCTTACGCAAGCGGTTTTGCATGAATGGATTGCGAGCCTCAAACGCCGCAGGCTGCGATGAAATATCCCAGAACAGTCTGTCCGCAGAAAAAAACACATGCTTTCTTCCTTAACCCAAGGCAGCGCATTCCTTTCCAACTCAGGGAGGCCTGAGTTGGAAAGGAATGCGCGTTAGCCCTGTGTGCTCTAAGCCGGAGTTCAGGCGCACTTTGACCGTGTGATTTCGCTTTTCCCCCTATGAATAAAGGTGATTCCGTGATGGGTACCGCTGTTTTTGTTCATTTTTGTACCCATGTAAATGTAATTAATATAGCTTGACTTTAGGTAACGAATATCGTATAGTACGGCCATGTACATAGACATCGTGCCCAATCGAAAGTCCCCGCCTGCCGTCCTCTTGCGCGAATCGCGCCGGGAAGGCGGGAAGATGGTCAAGACGACCATCGCCAATCTCT